>CAMYNR010000063.1 GCA_947259715.1 uncultured Desulfuromonadales bacterium | reverse complement strand
GCTGGTGCGTGAGGTGGAGAGCGGTTTTGTCCCGAATCATAAAGTCCCGTTGACGCGCCAAATCAAGGCGCGAGCGAAAAAACCGAAAAAGCCGAAGCTAAAAAATCAGCAAGCGGGAGAAAAAACTGCCGGCAATGCGACCGAGAGCGGCAATCCACCACGCCGTGGCGGCAAGCGGCAGGTCGCAGATCAAGCTGAAGCAACCTCTGCGGGCCAAGGTCGGCGGCGAAACAGTCGGACGACAGCCAGTAAAAAAACGTCAATCCGCCAAGCAAGGACAAAAACCAAACGATGAGTGAACAAAAATCGAATGACCCGCTGCACGGCATCACTCTGGAGCAGATCGTCAACCGCTTGGTTGACTATTATGGCTATGACGAGTTGGGAGAACTGATCAACATCAGGTGTTTCAACAACGATCCTTCAGTGAAGTCGAGTCTCAAATTCCTGCGTAAAACACCCTGGGCACGCAAGCAGGTCGAGGACCTCTACATCGCCGTACAAATGATCGAGAACAAACACCAGTGATTGGAGCTCACCCCAGGGGGCACCAGCCGAAAGCAGATCAGCATGGATCCTGTCTACCTGTTAACCCTATTTATCGTCTTAACCCCGCTAGTCATCGCCGGTGTCATGCTGAACAGACACAGCCAGCGCCGCCGGGCGCTCGCCGCAGCTTTTCCCGCCGAGTGGCTAATGACCATAAAGCGGAACATCCCGCCATACTCTAAGCTATCAGCGGAGATGCAGCAGCAGGTGCAAAACTACACGCAGCAGTTCCTGCATGACAAATCCTTCGAAGGTTGCGGTGGCCTGGTCCTCACTGATGAGATCAAGGTGACGATTGCCGCCCAAGCCAGCTTGCTGCTGCTGAACCGGAAAGTGCGCTGCTACCCGAACCTCTACTCGGTGCTGGTCTATCCCAGTACCTACGTGGTTAAAAATAAGCATGACGAGGAATCGGTCCGGCTTGGCGAGTCGTGGCGGACCGGGGCAGTGGTGCTGGCATGGGACAGCGTCAAGCGCGGGGTGACAAATTTCGCTGACGGGCACAACCTGGTCATCCACGAATTTGCCCATCAACTCGACCAGGAAGATGGTTCCGGCGACGGCGCACCAATTCTCGCCGACCGTTCCAGCTATGCAACCTGGGCGCGGGTGCTGTCACAGGAGTACGAGTTGCACCGCAAACGGGTCGCTAAAAGCAAAAAAACCGTGCTGGATGCCTATGGAGCATCCGATCCGGCGGAGTTCTTCGCTGTGGCTTCGGAAACATTCTTCGAAAAGCCGCGCCAGCTGCACCGGAAACATCCCGAACTGTATGCCGAACTGCAGAAGTTCTACCGAGTCGATCCGCGGGAGTGGGTTTAGGCTTCGGTAACTGAAAAGCATCCACCTCAGATCAAGCAAGGGGTAATAGGGCCATGTCGCACCATCCTTTCACCAGCGTTAGCAAATCGAATCAGCGACTGATCCAGTTGCTGATTCTCAGCCACCTGTTGTGGAGCTGTGCTGTTTTCGGCCTCTGGTCGATCGGGAGCCTGTTTGAAACGCCCTCATCCTGGTTGTCCGCTGGCTTCCTTGTCCTGCAACTTTACGCCGCCGCCCAACTTCTCCTACCGGCCCTGCTGCTGCACCCCGAAAAACGCAGCCGCGGATTCTATCTGTTCTGGGGAATGACCTTGATGCTGAGTGTCTGGCTGATCAACCAACTGCCCTCAAGCGGTATTTGGCAACCGCTATTGGCCGGAGTCAAATCAGGTCTGTTGCTGTTGGTCGCGACCCTCATCGGCGCCGCATTGGCCAGATATGTTCGGCGACTCTGGGAAATTGCCCCGATCTGCATCGTTATGTCGCTGGCTGACTTCGCCAGCTGGAGCTTCGGCCCAACCGCCAGCTTCACCCGGGAGATCGAGCAATTTTACCTGGCCCCCAAGGGCCCGCCACCGCTTATCGATATGGTTCTGGTCAAACTCGCGCTCCCGGGTCCTGGCGGACTGGCGCCGGTTTTCGGCATCTCTGACTGGATCATGGTGGTCTTCTTCGCGATCGTCGCCCGTCATCACCAGGTGAACGACAACCTGCTCGGGCCATCCGGTGAGAATCTGGCTGATCAGGGGCGGATCGGGCGATACCTGCCGGTTTCTGTGGCGGCGCTCTTTCTCGCCACCCTGCTGGCACAGACAACCGGCCTCTTTATCCCGGCATTGCCGCTGATTGCTCTGATCATGTTCCTCTGGTACGCTGTCCGCTACCTGTTGCCAGTAACACGCCTGACGCCACCCCCCAAATAAGAGTCTTTCCTGTATGCAAGACCTGATACTCCTGACGGATGGCAGTGTGCACCCCCAGTTGAAAATCGGCTATGGGGCCTACCTTGCGGTGCCAGATCCCAGCCTTTCGTTGGATGAATTGCGGCCGCAGGTAAAATTGAAGCGCTTTGTCCAGACAACTTCAACCAAACTGGAACTGCAGACGCTGTTATGGGCACTCAGTGAGATTCAGCTGGCAGGCCGGCGACTGTTTGTCTATACCGATTCGCAGGCCATTTTTAACCTGCCGATAAGACGCGCTCGATTAGAGGAGCAGAAGTTTTGTTCGAATAAACTCAGTCAGCTCAATAACGCTGATCTTTATCGGGAGTTTTACCGGGAGGCCGACCGACTGAATTTTGAATTGTTCAAGCTGGCTGGCCATAAGTCGGCAAAACAAAAATCGCCTCTCGATCGGCTCTTCTCTCTGGTGGATAAAGCCTCAAGGCAGGCCTTACGAGAAGCAATAGGATGATTTAGCAGTAAACACGCGGGCAGGAATAAGGCGAGAAAATTTTTAATATCCTTGCTCATCAAGGGCTGACCGTGCTAGGCTTCAGGAACTTAAGAAAGTTTGTGTAACTATTTTGTCACTCGCCGCATTGACAAGGTGTCGATGACGGTTCGAAAACACAGGCCCGATTCGGTCTGTGTTTTTTTATTTTAGGGTGCTGAAACTTACACAAAAAAAATCCCCGTTGGGGAACATGGAGAAGAGAATGGCAGAAGGTACAGTTAAGTGGTTTAACGATTCTAAAGGTTTTGGTTTCATCGAGCAGGATAATGGCGCTGACGTGTTCGTCCATTTTTCCGCTATTCAAGGCGACGGTTTTAAATCTCTCGCCGAAGGCGACCGGGTCAGCTTTGAGGTCTCCCAGGGCCAAAAAGGTCCTCAGTCGTCTGACGTGCGCAAGATTTAATTTTTGCATATATCAGCAAAAGAGCCCCGCGAATCTTCGTGGGGCTCTTTTGTTTTCAGCACCGCAGCAGGATGTCCGAATTATCTTGCCCACAAGCCGAACTAACTCAGGAGATCCAGATGGCCAGAAAAACCAATTACGGTTACGAGAAGCGTCAGAAAGAAATCGCCAAGCAGGCCAAAAAAGAAGAGAAAAAAAAACGTAAGCAGGAGGAGAAAGCCCAGGAAACCGATGAACAGGAATAGTCCCTTCTTTGCACCTGCTCAGCCTTGCCAGAGCGTCCAGGCGAGATCGTTTGTGTTGTTGCTCCAGGTGAATTTCGCCTGGCAGACCTGGCACTGATAGTCCTGCTCCTCGAAGCGGCGGGCGTTACTTCCTTTGAACACCCGCTTCTGCTCAATTGCCATCAAAGTCTCATGCGGTTTGCCGCTTTTGCTCTTCGCGGCCTGATCTTCACACAGATTACAAATTTCCATCCTCGTTCACTTTCCATCCTTGGTGCAGGATCTCGATAAAACCTGAAGTTGCTCAGCGGCAGCGAAGAGTCTTCCTGCCCTCCTCAAAGAGAACCTCAATTTTTTGTGTGCCCACCACCCGCTGCACCAATCCAAGGCCGAAAACCGGATGCTCGATCAACGACTTTTCTTTGTAAATTCCAGTCATGGAATACTCGTTGGCCTTGGCATTGTCCATGCCCGGGCGCAGCGCCTGCCATTCCTGACGTTCGACCTCCCGAATGGAGAGAGCTCGCTTTGCGCCGGCTTTCTTCGGCTTGGTGGGTGGCCGGAAGCTGTGCTGGCGACTGCAGACTGTGCACTGGACCTGGTCCGGCTCACCCTCGGCCAGGCTGACAAGGATATGCTCCAGGTTTTTCCGACATTTGGTACAACGAGCCTGAATCTGCTCACCGATTGAAAGACTGGGGTTTTGCATAAATGAGTGACTCCCTTCAAGGAACTCAGCCAAGATGTGGCCAATAAAACCCAGGGAGATCGCTGGAATCTAAGGGGCAGGCTTGACAGCTTTTGGCGCGTCTACAATTCTCGTCACTTCGCTGGATCATCTCCGGAGGTATTGAAGGGCGAAGCGCGAAAATAGATAAATTGCTCAATGCAAACACACGGAGGTTCAGGATACACGTTTTCCCGGAGAAAAGATATCGCTTGGCCGAAGAAGGGCCTTTTTTTTGCAGGGGTCAAAAGGGAAACCTGCTCTTACCCGGGGGTAACACTTGCGCGGATGCTTACCCCCTGCTACCATCTGCTGCAGAGAGTCTGTTGATTTTCTGCTATTTAGTGGCCATCCGGAAAGTCCGGATGGCATAAAGTGCGTTTCAGATTGGAAACGAGCAATTTTTCGCAAGATCAAGGAAATCGAGGCGTTGCGCGGAGGCGTACATTGTACGCCGCACAATGCTAGGCTGAAGATTGACGCAGAGATTGCGGAAAAGGACCGTTTCCGGATGAAAACTATTTACAAGCTGTCAGAGGCACCACGACCACCGTCTTGTTTAAGGAGAGCCTATGCCGACCATCATCACCCAGCCAGCCCTTATTCCAGGCACAGGCAACCTGCCGAAGCAGATCGAGGAATTTATCGGCCGGGTCAATTCAGGCACCGAAGAGGTCAGTATCTGCCGAATGAAATGTCCTTCCGGTTGGGAAGAGCCTGGACAGCGGCCTGAATTTAACGAATACCTGGTGGTGCTGCAGGGGATGCTACGGGTCACGACCCCAACCGAAACACTCGATGTCCATGCCGGCCAGGCGATCATCAGCCACTCGGGAAAATGGGTGCGCTACAGCAGCCCCGGTGAAGAAGGCGCCGAGTACCTGTCGGTCTGCCTGCCCGCCTTCAGCAAGGAAACGGTCAACCCTGATAACGAGTAGCGCAAGCGACAGCCTGGCGACTTGCTGTTCATGCTTCACTGACTCCGCCGGTTATCTGCGCGTGAGGAGCTGTTCGGCGCCTCCCGAAACCTGCTTTTCAGCCCCAATGAACGACAGAATGAAAGAACTTTTTATCTCAAACCAGCTGGCTCTACCGCTGAGCGAAATTGACCTGACCGCCATCCGCGCCCAAGGCGCTGGTGGTCAGCACGTCAATAAAACCTCCACCGGCATCCACCTGCGCTTCGATATCAACGCCTCCAGCCTGCCTGACGAGCTGAAAACACGGCTGCTGATGACCGCTGATCATCGCATCAGCAAGGAGGGGATTGTCGTCATCAAAGCGCAACAGAGCCGCAGCCAGGAGCAGAACCGCCTGGCTGCGCTGAACAGCCTGCAGAAGCTGCTGCAAGCTGCCATGATCCGCCGTAAAACCCGTAAAAAGACCCGCCCGACCAAAAGCTCGATGCAGAAACGACTGGAGCAAAAATCCCGTCGCGGGCAAATCAAAAACATGCGCAAAAAAATCTCTGACTAAAGTTCAATCCTGCAAATTCTCACCGTCTACCGCTGCCTCGCCTGACAGATGACTGGCCGAAAGGATTTTTTTCAGGTTCTTGCTTGCCGCAATTCCTTAATACGGGTAGATTAATAAAATCTTTTAACTCTAAGTGCATTGAGATTCATGAGCCAAGCCAGCTATCTGATTGTCGAACAGCAGCAGAAAGCCCCAGAGTACCTGCCGCAGCTGCTCAAAGAGCTGTCACAGCAATTTAAGCTCGATATCTACCAGTGCCGCCAGCGACTGGTCGGTCAGGGCCTGTCGCTGCTCAGCAAGGGACCGCGGGAACAGTTGCAGAAGATTTCTGACCGGCTGCAGGAGACCGGTTACCTCCACTGGCTGCTGGAGCCGACCCCGCCGAAATTTGCCCCAACCCGCTTGCGCGGTCTGCAGGTCGCAGCCGACAAACTCACGTTTATCTGCCAGGACAAACAGCTGGAAATCCCTAAGGGGGCCAATATTTTGGCAGTCTTTGCCGAGATGTCGGGTCGTCTCGCCGAGCAGAGCGTTAAACAGCTGCTGTCCAGCCACGCCTACCGCGGCCGCGATGATGTGCGCCATCTGGGCGAACACAAGGTCTACAAAACCATTCTGCAGGGTCAGCCGCTGCTCGATATCTACCTGCTCGACAACACCAGGCAGATTGTCGACGGTGTCAGGGTTTTCCCCGGCAAGTTCGACCACAAGGGTCTGGGGGAACGAGCTACCACCAGCAGTAAACAGAATCTCGACCAGTTGCTGAAATTGACCGAGGAGTACGCTGGTGACTTTCAGCTACAAACCGATTTCGGCCTGGTAAACCTGCCCGGCTGCACTCTGCATCAGGGATCTATGGATGATCCCGACGTGCAACGCAAAAACCTGCTCAGCCTGGCCCGCTACGGCTGGCTGCTGGCCGATTTACAGCGCGTCGGCCCGGTTAAGTCCAGCGCTAGCGAAGCGCCGGCAGAGCTGACCGGCAGTCTGGCCGCTGCTATGCTCATGCAAAATCCGACCTTGGCCGCCACAGGACAGGCCGCAGAGGTGTTACCGATTGCCAAAGAGATCGCTCAAGAAATTGAGCAAGTGGCACAGGAGGAGAAAACGCAGCGGGGAGTTCCTGATAATGCTGACCCCGGCCTGCCTCCGCCCCCCCCACCAAACCATAAAGGTCTCTGGAAAAAACCTGGATTCTGGCTGGGGGGCGCCGGAGCATTGCTTGGCGTTGCCATCATGATCCTTATTGAGGTCGACAGCCGAACACTCCGGAGTATCTTCCGCTTTTCCTTTAACACCGGCCTGATCTCCTTTGCCCTGGCCAGTCTGATGTTCTGGGGCGGCTTCTATTTTGTGCGGCTGAAACGCCAAGTTGAGAACACCCCGACAAGCAAGGTACGTTCGGTCGCCATGGGGATGGTCGAAATCAAGGGAAAAGCGATCCGCCAGTTCGCTTTGATCTCGCCGATGTCGCATACCCCATGCGTCTTTTACCGGTTGACTAAATATCGTCGCAAAGAGAACCAACAGTGGATCGTCAGCAGTGTCAGCAGCAGTGATAACGTCCCCTTTCTGGTTGCGGATGAGACCGGCGAGGTAGAGGTCGATCCAGCCGGCTGCCGGGTCCGCGCAGGGACCAAGCAGGAAGGGGTGCCGGGGCAGATCGGGCTGCTGCGGGTTGATGATGAATCCGAGGAAAAATGGGTCGAGGAGATTATCGTCGAAGGCACCCTGCTCTATGTGCTCGGCTTCGCCGCGGTCAAAAGGGAGGATGGCCCGACCATCACCGAACGAAAAATTGCTGCCTTGCGCGAACTGAAGCGCAATCCCCAAGACCTGCAACAGTTCGACAGCGATGGGGACGGAAAAATCAGTGAAGATGAGTGGGATGCCGCCCGCGTCGCGGTAGAAGAGAAGGTCCTGCGGGAGTCGCTGCAAGCTAAGCAGCAGCGTAAAAAGCAGGAACAGCATGTGGTCATCAGCAAGAAGAAGGGGCGCCCTTTCATCATTGCCGAAACCCACTCTGAAGCCCATTTGACCGGCCGCTTTGCCGCCTATACAGTTCCGTTGTTCATCGGCGCGGCGGCCGCCACTGGCGGGGGCATCTACCAACTTTTGAACTATTTAGGTTAGTTTCCATCCGGAAACGGCCCTTTTTCGCAATCTCTGCGTCAATCTGCGGCCTTGCTTGTGCGGCGTACAATGTACGCCTCCGCGCATTGCCTTAATTGCCTTGACCTTGCAAAAAATTGCTCGTTTCCAATCTGGAAACCTCACAGTGGCATCCGGAGTTTCCGGATGCTCACTAGGTTAGCCAATAAGAGCGAATCGAACTGAAACGAATGACCCAAAAGAGGAGGCACTATGACCGGCTGGATCGTACTTGGAGTTCTGCTCCTGCTGCTGTTGGGACTGATCATTTACGTGATCATCATCTACAACGGCTTTGTCGCCCTGAAAAACAACATCAACCAGGACTGGAGCAACATCGACGTGCTGCTGAAGCAGCGCTACGACGAACTGCCTAAGCTGATCAAGGTCTGCGAAGGCTACATGCAGCACGAGCAGAAAACTCTCGAAGCGGTCATCAAAGCCCGCTCGTCCATCAACTCTGCCCAGACCGACGAGCAGAAATTAAACGCGCAAAACATGCTGACTGACACCCTGAAATCGCTGTTCATGGTGGTGGAGCGCTATCCGGATCTGAAAGCCGACGCCAGTTTCCGCCAGTTGAGCAACCGGATCAGCGAACTGGAAGACCAGATCGCCGACCGCCGCGAGCTGTACAACGCCTCGGTCACCATCTACAACACCCGCCTCGACCAGTTCCCCGACCTGATCGTCGCCCGGCTGTTCAACTTTGACAGCCGCAAACTCTGGGAAATCGACCCGGCCCACCGCCAGGATGTCGAGGTCAGTTTTCAGCACACCTGAGAATAGCCCTCCAACAAGCCAACCAGACTCGCCCGTCTCCCCCAGGAGACGGGCGAGTCTGGTTGGAAAAGAGGTATAAAGATCTGACCTCTCAGGGCCGATAAGACCATGGACCTTCTTGCCCTACGGATGAGGCAAGAGCAGTTTCGCTCCAGAGACGGACGGCAGAATACACGGGGATCGAAATTCATGGCGATCAACTATTATCGGCTGCTCGGGGTGCTTCCCGATGCTGACCAGCAGCGCCTGCGGTCCGCCTATCGCAGCCTGGCCAAACGCTTTCATCCCGATACCAACAACGGCTGCGAAGCCTCCGCCGATCTGTTCCGGAAAATCAACACCGCTTACCAGGTTCTCGCCGACCCCAAACTGCGCGCTGAATATGACGCCAGCCAGCCGCCCCGAAAGACCGTTCAGCCGGCGGAGCAAAAAAGACCGAACAGATCCAACCCTGACGATCCGCAACAAAAATTCGGCCGCTTTGTCGATTCTTTGCTTGATGCTATTTTCGGTCCGGCAGAGCAGCCGCAGCAGACCAGATCAAAGGCCCGCTCTGCCAATAGGCGAAAAGGAAAACCGCGAAGAAAAGCCAAAAAGCCGGACTTCAGCTTTTATTATCATCTGGAGAAAGAGAAACGCGCTACGCCCTATGAGCAAGGAGCCGATGGGATCTATCGCCCGCAGAGCGACCTGAAACAGGTCAGGGTGAATAAACGGCGGGCGCGCAAGCCCGGGGTCGGGGGGCAATTCGTGCTGCTATTGATCGGCAGCCTGTGGAATCTCTGGCGGGGCTGAACCTGCCCAACCGGGGAGACAGGCTGGCGGGCTTTTGCGCAACCACCTAATGGTGGCGGGTCAGGGTGCTGCTCCACAGCAGCCGGCGCCGGGAACGGCGGTTAAACTGCAGTGGGCAACTGACCTGAGCGGAAGGCTCCACCCGGCCAGTGAAAAATCGGCTGATCAATCGGAATAACACGTCAATCTGTCCTTAGCGCTTAGCCTAACTTGTTGAAAATCTGCAGGATATTAGGCCCAGGAAAATGGTCCGTCAATCCTGATTTTTTCTAAAATACCGTTATTTATGGATAATTCCGTATACGCCCCGATTGGGTGGGATTTCCCTAAAATTAGTTTTTGCCTCAGCCGAGCCTTTTCCAAAAAGGGAACTCCGTTCTAAATGCTTTTTCTACCCTCAGCGTTGCTGAATCTCCTTGACTGCGGCTATGATTTTACTATGCTCAGCGTTTACCTTTACGCAAAGGAGGGCTCCCATGGCCGACGTCAGTGAGCAAAGCCCCATCGAAGACCTGAAAATGTGCCAGCTTAAAGCGCAAGGGCTGATGGAAGAGATCGACAAGCGTTCCACTGCGCCAACAGTGGTTTGCAATAAGTGTGGAGCCAAGGCCAACCGCGCCGACCAGGTCCATAATCCGCTGCCGTTGAAAAAATCCAAAGGCGATAAGTTCTGGGGTTGAATTCTTCCCGAGGAGCGCATGTGAACGAGATCTGCGATTTTTTTCGTCAACAGGACCGCTTTGCCCGGCATGCCGGCATCGAACTGGTTGCTGCCAAGCCGGGCTGGGCTCAGGTTAAAATGGTTATCCAACCGTTTCACCTGAACGGTGCCGGAACGGTGCATGGCGGCGCCATCTTCACCCTGGCCGACTTTGCCTTCGCTGTGGCCTCCAATGCCCATGGCCAGTTGGCGATGGGGGTGCATACCTCGACAAATTTTATCAATGCAGCGGTTTCCGGCACACTTTACGCCGAGGCGGAAGAACTCTCGTTAAATCGTCGTCTGGCCAGTTACCAGGTCAGAATCAGCGATGATCAGCAACGATTGATCGCTCTCTTCCAGGGAACTGCCTACCGAAAGCAGACCGAGTTTCCGGGTGCCCCTAAGGCAGACGGTTAAATGTTCAAGCTGTTCGGTAAAAAGCAGGTTGGCCTGGCTCTGGGGGGCGGGGCGGCGCGCGGCTTGGCCCATATCGGCGTGCTGCAGGCACTGGAAGAGGCCGACGTGCCGGTGCACTTCATCACCGGGACCAGCATGGGCGCAATCATCGGCGCCATGTATGCCGTCGATCCGCGCATCGACCCACTGCACGATAAAATCATCGAATTTTTTCAGAGCGACACCTTCCGCAAAGCGCGGCTCGATTTTGTTGTCGAACGCAAAAACAAGGTTGACGGCGAAGGGCTTTTTTTCCGTTTTTCCCAACTGGCGCGGAAAAAAATCTTTTTCACCCTGGCGATGACCATGATCTCCTTCGTCTCTCAGGAAACGCGCGACAAAAGCCTTGAGTTTCTGCTGCCGGATATCAATATCGAAGACACCAAGCTGCCCTTCGCCGCCATCGCCCTCGACCTGGAAAGCGGTAAGGAAGTGGTGCTTAAATCAGGTTCGCTGCGCCAGGCGATTGCCGCCACCTGCGCCCTGCCGGGGATTCTGCCGCCGGTCGAATATAACGATATGAAGCTGGTTGACGGCGGCTGGATCGACGCGGTGCCGGTTGGACCGGCCCGTCAGATGGGCGCCGATCTGGTCCTGGCGGTCGATGTCGGCCAGGAGGGGACCTCTGCCGACAGTACCAGCAGCGGCCTGGATATTGTCTTTCGGGCCGATGCGGCCACCCGCTACGCCCTGTCCAACCTGCAGTTGCAGGAAGCCGACCTGGTCATCTGTCCGGCCGCCGGCATCACCCACTGGGCCGATTTCAGCCGAGCGGACGAGATCATCGCCAAAGGTCGCTATGCGACTCTGGAGCGGCTTTCGGAGATCAAGGCGCTGCTGAAGCTTAAAGACCCGCAGAAGAAATCCTTCTTCTTTCGCGGCTAATCCCAACCCCAAGGAGTCATAAATGATAAACGCCAGCGACCTGAAGCGCGGCCTGGTCATACAGCTGGATGATGCACCCTGTATCGTCCTGGATGTCAGCTTTCAATCTCCGACCGCGCGCGGCGGCAACACCCTGGTGAAAACCAAATACCGCAATATGCTCGGCGGCCAGGTTTTGAACAAAACCTTCAAATCGGGAGACAAGCTGGACGAGGCTGACTTTGCCCGGCGCAAAGGCCAGTTTCTTTATGCCAGCGGCGAGCTGGGCGTCTTCATGGATCAGGACAGCTTTGAACAGTATGAGATCGGCGGCGAACTCTATGAGGCAGTCAAAGGCTATCTTCTTGAGGGTGGCGAGGTCTCACTGGGAATTTTCAACGACCTGGTGGTCAGCCTTGAGACACCGCAGGTGGTTGAGCTCAGTGTCGCTGAAACCGCTCCGGCCCTGAAAAATGCCACCGCCACCGCGCAGACCAAAGAGGCGATTCTGGAGACCGGCATCACCATTCAGGTACCTGGCTATCTGGAAAGCGGTGAAAAGGTGAAAATCGACACCCGTGAAGGCCGGTTTATTTCCCGAGCCTGAGCTATTGCCCATAACGACCTTGGGTTGCCAGGAAAATGATTTTTAACGCGGAGCCGCAGAGCGAGCAGAATCGGAGAGAGCTATTTATACTCCTCTGGCATCCTCTCCATCTCAGCGTCTCTGCGTTAAAGCCTTTGTCTCGCCTGCCAATCCGGACATAGCCAAGGGTCAGCAATATGGCTGAGTTCCATTGCACTCATTTTGCGTGGGGCGAAAATCCAGCCGGCAGCGGCAAACAGTGCTTGCTTTTTACCCTCCTATTTGTGAAACTTACCCCATTAACATTTTCTCCTAGAGACTCCGGAGGCAATATGACAAAACCCACTCTGCTTGCTGCCCTGCTGCTGATTATCGGCCTGGCCCTGCCAGTCTCAGCCTTGGCCCATCACGACCAGATTGTTGCCGGCGCCGGCCCTTCGACCAAAGTCGCTGAACTGTTTTTTCAACACTTCAGCAAAGATCCGGCCTGTAAAGACTATACCTTTTCGGTCATGCCCTCCTCGATCAAGCATAAGGGCGGATTGCTCTCATCCGACAAGTACCTGTTCGGCCGCACCGGCCGGCCGATGACCGCCGAAGAAAAAGCCCTGGGGAAAAGCGAACTCCTCCTGGCCCGGGTTCCCATCGCCTTTGCCAGCGGGCTTGAATCAGAGGCAAATCACCTGACCCTTGAGCAGCTGAAGCAGGTTTATACCCGTAAGGTGACCAACTGGAAGGAGCTTGGCGGCAATGACGCACCGATCCTGCTGGTCGGTCGTGAGGCGGGAGAGGCCCTCTTTATGATTCTGAAAGAAAAGTATTCATTTTTTCAGCAGGTTAAATTTGACAAGGTCGTCAAGCGCGACCATGAGGTGGTCAAATTCATCAACTCGCCCCTCGGCGCCAACGCCATCGGCTTTGGCGCCAAGCCGAACTTCCAGCTGTATAATTTACTGCCGGTGGAAGGGTTTTCCGCCGGAGTCGCTCTCGGGCTGGTTTATGATAATAAAAATGCCGATGATCCGATCATAAAAGCGGCCATCGAATATGCCAAAAGCGCCGAATGGAAGGCGTTATTGAAAAATCTTGACATGCTCCCGGTTGACTGAGCGGCAAAGATCATTAATAACCAGAGGGTCGGCGTTTTGCCGGCCCTTTGCTATTTCAGGAGGCGGGATGTTTTCCCTTCAGCAAATCAGGCAGGTGCTGCACCACTATCAGCCTGAGCGAATCCCCCAAACTTCGGCACGTCAGGCGGCCGTTGCCATGCTGCTTTGCGAGGGTTGTTTCGGCCCCGAGCTGCTGTTTATTCGCCGCAGCGATTACGATGGCGATCCCTGGTCGGGCGATGTGGCGTTTCCTGGTGGCGGCCTGGAGGAACAGGATGCCGGGCTCAGGCAAGCGGCGGAACGGGAAACCTGGGAAGAGATCGGCCTGCAACTCTCCGCCGATCAGTATCTCGGTCAGCTCGATGACCTGCAAGGCGCCTACCTGCCCGTGCAGATCTCCTGCTTCGTCTATGAGCTAACCCAGCAGCCGCGACTGCGGTTCAATGACGAGGTGGTCGACAGCTTCTGGATTCCTCTCCAGGAACTGTGCCGTCCGGAGCGCAACCAGCTCAGCAGCTTCGCCTACCGCGGCGAAACCCGCAGTCATCAAATTATCAGGCTGGAGAACTACTGCGACCATTATCTCTGGGGCATCAGCTACCGCCTGCTGCAAAGCTTTCTCGGCCTGCTGGAAACCGATTGAAAGAAATTCTCCGGCGCAGCTCAAACAAACCGCAAAAAACTTAGCTTAGTCACGAAGATCGATAATTGGCTAGTCTAATCTTCTGATTTTCTTAGTGCCTTTGTGACATGGTGGCCAAATCCTAGGTTAGAGTTGTGGGCCCGTTTTCTTATCCTAGCCCGGCGATAAACTCTCCCAGCAAGCCGAAATATTCTCGAGCGTTGACGTACATGATGTCGTTGTGGCTGCCCTGGGGAAAGATCTTCAGCTTTTTCTCCCCGGTCGCCCAATCATAGAGGCGCTGCCCATGGCTGACATCGACCAGATCGTCATGTTCGGTGTGCATCACCAGCAAGGGTCCCCGATAGCCGGCCAGCTTCTGCTGATGATTGAGATCGCAAGCGATCACCGCCTTCAGCTGTTCGCCGCTGACACCCAATTCTTCCGGGTCGACCCGCAGCAGCAGGCGCTCCAGAACATCGGCGATGCCACTCTCTATCACCAGCCCGGCCACCTCAGGGAATCTGGCCGCCGCTTCAATGGCGAAGATCGAACCGACGCTGCGGCCGAACAGGATCAGCTCACTGGCCGGCTTGCCGATCGCCTCGATGGTCGGCACCACATCCTGCAGCATTTTCCCCAACTGCGGCTGCCCGGTTGAACGCCCATAACCACGCAATTCGGCGAGCAGACAATTACAGCCCATCTGATGCATCAGGGTCACGAAATCGCCCTGCCAGTCATCCATCGACGATCTCGCCGTTGCCGTGGACATGGACCAGGGTCTTGGCGTCAGGGTCGATTTCATGATAAGCGCAGGCCAGCCTGGCCTCACCACAGTCGATCCAGAATGGATCGACCAGCCCCCCCTGGCGCGGGAAGAAGTAACGCTCACTGATCAGGCGATGGTCAAGGAGTTCATTCGCCATCTTCACCTCCAAGAGAAACGGGGACAGCCTATCAGCCTGTCCCCGCATATTTTCAGTCTGCCTCAAACACCATCTGGGTCGCGTCATTCCCCGGCAGGACCATCGGGAAGGAGTAGGTGTCGGGATGGATCGGCACCTCAACCACCACCGGGCCAGGGATTTCCATCGCCTGCTGCAGCACCGCCTGCAGGTCGGACTGGTCCTTAACGCGCAGCGCCTTCACCCCGAAACCTTCGGAGACCTTGCAGAAATCGACGTGATGGCCGAGGCAGGTCGATGCGTAGCGCTTGTCGAGAAGCACCTTCTGAAACTGGCGGACCATCCCCAGTTTACCGTTATTGAGGATAATGCACTTGACCGGAATGTTGTACTGGGCGCAGGTCGCCAATTCCTGGCAATTCATCTGAAAGGCGCCATCGCCGTTAATGGCAAAGACCGCCCGGTCAGGGTTGCCAAGCGCTGCGCCCAAGGCCGCCGGCAGGGCAAAGCCCATGGTGCCCAGGCCGCCGCTGGTTATGTACTGGCGCGGGCCGCCGAAAGGCAGGTAGTTGGCAGTCCACATCTGGGACAGGCCGACATCCGACGCCACCACCGGCTGATCGCCAGCGATCGCCGCAATCGCCTCCATGACCTCGTGCGGCACCAGATGGTCGCGCTTCGGCCGCGGCAAGGGCCCCTGCTCGCGATAGCCGTCGATCTCGGCCAGCCAGTCGCTGTGGTCCTTCTCCTCAACCAGCTCGACCAGATGCTCCAGCGCCTCCGCGGCGTCACAGACGATCGGCAGACCGCCCTGGACAACTTTACGGATGCTGGAAGGATCGATATCGATATGAATGATCTTTGCATTCGGCGCAAAGGTGGCGACCTTGCCGGTCACCCGGTCATCAAAGCGCACACCAATGGCGATCAGGCAATCGCACTCGCCGACCGCCATGTTCGCATACCAGGCGCCATACATGCCGAGCATGCCGACCGATAAGGGCGACTGCGGATCCATGATGCCGATCCCCATCAGGGTATGGGTCACCGGCAGCTGGCCTTTGTCCGCCAGGGCGCGAAGCTTATCCGCCGAATTGGACAGGGTGATACCGCCGCCAGCGTAGATCAGCGGTTTTTTTGCTTTATTGATCATACTGGCAGCGCGCTTGATCTGCTTCAGGTTAAGGCTCGGCTTCTCCTGATAGCCGCGTCGCTTGGCCGGCTCGGCCGGCTTCGGCTTGATTCTGGCGCCGAGCACGTCACTCGGCAGGTCGATCAGAATCGGCCCCGGCCGCCGGGTGCGGGCAATGTAAAAGGCTTCGTGGATAATCCGCGCCAGATCGTGGACATCGGTGACCACATAGTTGTGCTTGGTGATCGGCCGGGTAATTCCTGCCATATCGGCTTCCTGGAAAGCATCGTTGCCGATCTCGGCGGTCGGCACCTGGCAGGTCAAGGCAATGATCGGCACCGAGTCCATATAAGCGGTGGCGATGCCGGTCACCAGGTTGGTGGCCCCCGGGCCTGAGGTGGTCAGGCAGATGCCGACCTTGCCGGTGGTCCGGGCGTAGCCGTCCGCCGCGTGAGCGGCGCCCTGCTCGTGGCGGACCAGGATGTGCTGAATATCCTGATCGTCCATCAGTGCATCGTGCACCAGCAGAGAGCGGCCACCTGGGTAGCCGAAAATGGTGTCAACCCCTTCCTGCTTGAGGCAGTCGAGTAAAATCTGAGCTCCGGTCTTCATGTCGTTCTCCTTCATATGTTCAATAAAAATAAGGCCGCGGGTTGTTTGCCCCGCGGCCTTTTCATCTATGCGAAAAGGGAGCGCAGGGCTGGTGACCCGCGCTCCCTTTCGCTTCTGTCTATGTACCTTGGGTAGCTGCGAGCCGTCTAGGTAACGACGACGACAACTACCAGCAGAAGGTATATGGCTGAGAAAGTTTGAAACATTGTTTTAACTCCTTGAGCAAGGACTTTAACCGAGCAGTGCAAACCCTGTCAACAGGAAAATATCGCCCTTTCGGTCAACAATTGGTCAGACCAGAAATTATCAAAGAAATCGGGCCAATTCGGGATATTCGGCATGGACCCGCGCCGCCAGTTCGGGAAGATCCTTGAGCAGCCGAAAATCGCTGAAATCGAAACCGGGCGCGACGGTACAGCCGAGCAGCGAATACTCTCCGTCGCTTTCCGCCGCCTGCCAGCTGTGCGCCGAGACCAATTGCTTGTAATGCCCCACCTCGGGATCAAGAATGGAACAGCGCTGCTGGGTCAGGTCGGAACTGAGCTGCCTCAACAGCAAAGGCGCACCGGCGTAGAAATGCCAGATTTCATCATGGGCCACCCGGTGCCAGCGACTCACCTGACCGGCCGCCAGCAGAAAGTAGATATCGGTCATCGCCGCGCGCAATCCATTGACCTCATCGGAGTGCACCTGCAGCTGCGAACGGTAAACCTCTCGATAGAAACCGCCTTCGGGATGCGGCTGCAGCTGCAGTTTGTCGATCAGTTGCTGAGCAGAGGAAGGCATGTTAAAACTCCTCGGGAAGAAACCTGAATCGGCCATTTCCCAGCGGAATAAAGTAAATAAGAATAAGAGTTCTCTCTGACATTGAAGATATCAGATCAAGCCATAATCTGCAGCCGCCCCTTTGAATGGTTCGAGGTCCACCCCGACGGCAGCGTCTTCCTCTGCTGCCCGGCCTGGTTGAAACGCCCGCTCGGCAACCTGCTGCGGCAATCGGTCGACGAGATCTGGAACGGCCCGGTGGCGCAGGAAATCCGCAAGACGATTTTCAATGGCAGCTTCCATAATTGCAACAGCAAGCGCTGCCCGAGGTTAGGGAATCAAACGCCGCCGGTCGGTCGGCTCAAGTCAGTCGCAGATCGGCGCGTCAGTAAAGCCATAGCAGAAAAAAACAGCCGCCTCAAGTATCTGCCACCCCAGCTGAACCTCTGCTTCGACCAGAGCTGCAACCTGACCTGCCCGAGCTGCCGCGTTGCCTTCCGTCAGGCCCAGGGCAAAGAGCTGCAGCAGGCAGAGCGGCTCGCGCAGATCATATTGACCGAGCTGGCACCAACGGCCGAAGTGATCACCCTGAGCGGTTTTGGCGACCCCTTCGGCAGCCCGACCTACCTGCAGCTGTTGCGCGATCTCGATTCCAGCCCACCACCCCGACTCAAAAAGATCCGCCTGCACAGCAACGGTCAGCTGCTCACCGAACAGATGTGGCAGAGCCTGCCCAACCTGAAAGAGCGCATCTCTGAAGTGGAAATCTCTTTGGATGCGGCAACCGCGGCGACCTATCAGAGCAATCGTCCCGGCGGCGATTTTAAGCGGTTGCTGAATAATCTGGAGTTTTTGAGTTGCCAGCCCTGCAAGCTGACGTTGAGTATGGTGTTGCAGCAGAACAATTGGCGGGAATTGGAAAAACTCCTGGAGTTGGCGGAACGCCTCGACAGCCAGGTCTACCTGAGCCAGCTGGTGAACTGGGGGACCTTCAGCCGGCAGGAATTTCTCCGCCGGGCGGTGGCCCTGCCACAACATCCGGAAAACCGCGAATTCATCAGCCTGTTGGAAAAGGTCGCTGAGCACCAGCGCATCGATCTGGGAAACTTGCGCGGCTGCTTATTCCCCCGGTCCTGACACTCCCCCGCCACTCCCTTAAACCTGAATCAGCACAGAACAATCTATCGGTCTCATCTTGACCTCTGCCAAAGGTTTGCTACAGCTATAAGGACATATTGCCGCTGCCTTCCCTCAAAAGATTTGCAGCGAAACGCTGAACAACTTGCCAACGTGAATTTTTCGGCCACCCGTATAAATGGAGGACACCATGATCAAGCCCGTGACAAACCTGATGCTCCTGCTGGCTTTCGCCCTGATCGGTACAGCTCTGGTTCTACCTGCGACAGTTATCGCACACTGCCAGATCCCTTGCGGAATTTACGCTGATCATGCCCGCGTCAGCGCCATGCTGGAGGATGCAGCCACCATAGAAAAATCAGCTCAATTGATTGCCGAGCTGGCCGGCAAGAGCGATGCCCAGTCACAGAACCAGCTGGTCCGCTGGGTCATGAATAAAGAACAGCATGCGCAAAAGATCATTGCGACGATAAGTGATTATTTTTTGACCCAGCGGGTCAAAGCAGAACAAAAGGACTACGCTGAGCGATTGAAGAAGCACCATGCGGTGATTGTTGCCGCGATGAAAGCCAAGCAGAATGCCGACTTGAAATATGTAAAAACCCTGCAGGACAGTATTCAGGCGCTGACCGATTACTACCCTGCGCACAAACACAAGGAATAGCGTTAAGCTTCCGCTGTCATTGAAAACAGTCCCCTCTCCCTCAGGGAGAGGGGCAGGGTGAGGGGGAATCTTCAGGGCCATTGCCGATAATGCCCCCTCATCCGGCCTTCGGCCACCTTCTCCCTCAGGGAGAAGGAACCAGCGGAAAATCCGTTCGAATCAGCAAAAAAAATCAGCGAGCCGTTTTCCTGGCCGGGGCGGTCAGTGCCCCAACCGCCCGGCCAGGGGAATAAGCCGCAGATAATCTGCATGGTCGAGGCTGGTCTGCCAGTGCCCGGTGAGCATGCCGATGCCCACCCCGCTGCTAAACACCAGCAGCACCGCCAGGCCGAAGGCCCAACCCGGCAGCGGCCGGCGCCAGAAACCGATCTCCAGGGTTGCCTTTTCCGGACAGCTCTCGACGCAGGTCAGGCAGCCGGTGCACTCAACTGAACAGACCGCGGTTTTCCGCTTCACATCGATGCGCGCCGGGCAGGCGCGGCTGCAGGCCCCACAGTCGGTGCAGCTGGCCGCTGCGCGGCGAATCTTCAGTGGGCTGAAGAAGCTCAGCAGGCCGAGCAGGGCACCGTAGGGGCATAGGTAGCGGCACCAGAAGTTCTGGTAAAAAAGGGACAGTAGGGCGAGTCCGGCGATCACCAGCAGGCTGGTGGTTGACATGCCGGTAAAGAAATGCAGCATCTTAACGTCGGCGATTGCCCAGTAGGGGGCCTGCAAAAAGCCCTGCAGCGCCATCACCGGCATATCGAGCAGGATCAGCTTGGCGAAAAACAGCAGCAGCGCGTACTTGGCGAAGCGCAGCAGGATGTCCAGCCAGTTCCAGATTTTAAAATTTTTTCCGCACAGCTTGCGTCCCAGCTTCCACAACCCCTCCTCCAGGGTGCCGACCGGGCAGATCCAGGAACAGAACGATTTTCTGGTCAGCAGCGCCAACGCCAGAAAGGTGAGTAACAGCACCAGCGCGGCCGGATGAACGGGATCGAAATAACCGCTGGTCAACCAGGCCTTAATACTGACCAGGGCACCGATCGGCAGGAAGGCTTCCACCCCCGGGGGCCGTGGGTAATAGGTTCCCTGCCCGCCCGCCTGGTAATAACCAACGAACAGGGCAAACTGCACCCCGAGAAACACGCACCAGGCGAGAAACGCCCATTGGATGAAAAGCCGCAACGAAAGCGTCCGACACCAAGTCTTTAAATTTTTCATATTGTTCACCTCGTCCGGCGAGAATAATCCCAGCGGAGGTAAAAAATAATTGATGTAGATCAATTCAGGATAAAAGAGAACAGTCCGGATACTCAACCAGCTCCCCGGCAGGGGTACGGATCTCCAGCACCTCGCCACGGCGCTTGACATATTCCGGCAACAGCGGAACCTTGCCTTTGCCGCCCGGCAGATCGATCACGTAGTGCGGCGTGGCCAGCCCCGATACCGGTCCGCGCAGGGCTTTGAGGATCTCCAGGCCGGCACTGATTGGGGTGCGAAAGTGAGCGGTGCCGCAGGCCAGGTCCATCTGGTGCAGATAGTAGGGTTTGACGCGGATTTTCAGCAGACCGCGAAAGAGCGCAATCATGGTTTGCGGATCATCATTGACCCCGCGCAGCAGCACCGTCTGGTTGCCGAGGGGAATGCCGGCGCGGCTCAGTTTGCCGCAGGCTTGCCGGGCCTGCTCGGTGATTTCGCGCGGGTGGTTGAAATGGGTGTTGAGATAGAGCGGCTCAAAGCGGGCGAGCAGTGCACAGAGTTTGTCGGTAATCCGCTCCGGCAGGGTCACCGGCACCCGGCTGCCGATGCGGATGATCTCGACATGGGGGATCGCCTGAATCCGCGCCAACAGATCGCCGAGCACGCTATCCGGCAGCAGCAGCGGATCACCGCCGGAGAGGATGACGTCCTTGATCTGCGGGGTCGCGGCGATATAATCGATCCCTTCGCGCAGCTCTCGAAAACTCATGCTCAAAGCAGAGCAACCGACCTTGCGCTTGCGGGTACAGAAGCGGCAATAGCTGGCGCAGCTGCCTGAGGCGAGAAAGATCACCCGATCGGGGTAGCGATGAATCACCGCCGGGGTTGGCGACAGATCCTCTTCACCAAGGGGATCGAACAGACCGGTCTCGTCCAGCTCACGCAGATCGGGGACGCACTGCCGCCAGATCGGATCGCCGACCGCCTGAATCAGGTCCAGGTAATAGCTAGGAATACGCATCGGATAGCGCTCCGCCACCGCTTTAAGCGGCAGGGGATCGAAATCGAATCGGTCAAGCAATTGTTCCGGAGCGGTCAAGCTCTCCTGCAGCGCCTGCTGCCAGGGCTCATTGGCCATCACCCGCCTCGGGGGGATGCTGCCGGTAGCGCAGCATCCAGGTGGAGATCAGCAGCAGCATCAAACCGGCGTCGCGCCAGAGCGCCATCAGCGGAGTGGTTCTGGCCTCGGCATCCGGGTTGAAACAGCCGCAGTCGATATCGATGCCGCGGACAATCAGAGAGCTGAGGGCCAGCATAAAGATCAGATTGAGGACAAACAGCACCAGCACCGCGGGACGAATTCGTTTATTGAGCAGCAGCAGAATTCCGCAGAGCAGCTCCAGATAAGGCAGGATGGCGGCGACCAGATAGTTCCAGGCGTAAGGAAGGATCTGATAGTTGGCCACCTGACCGGCGAAGGCGACCGGATCGGTGCCTTTGATCGCCCCGGCATAGATAAAAACCCCGGCCAGGATCAGACGACTGCCATGATAGATGATGCTTGCCAGTCGGTTCATTGCTCCCCCTCCAGCGGCCGCCCGGCATCGCGCCATTGCGGATAGCCGCCCTCAAAGACAAACACCTGCTGATAACCCTCCTGCAGCAGGCGGATCCCGACATCGAAGGAATCGGGGCAGCCGAAGCCGTTGCAATAAGCGATCAGCGGCCGGTCTTTGGCCACCTCGGCAAGAAAGTCTTCAAGCTGCGCATCTAATTCGCCAAGCGGCAGGGAGCGCGCCCCCTGGAGGTGGCTCTTGGCATAATCGATGGCGTTCCTGGCGTCGATCAGCAGCGCCCCCTCGGCCAGCAGGGCATCCAGCTCTTCCAGCTCGATCGGTTCGGGATAAAGCAGCGGCTGGACAGGCGTTTCACTGCTGCTCTCCTCCGCCGGTGAATCGGCCAGCTTGGGACGTGCCACGGTCTTTCCGGAAAAGGCGTTTAGCACCATCTGATAATTGAGGCTCAAGCCAACCGCGGCGGCCAGAGCACAGAGGATCACCGCTTCGAGGAGAATCCGGCGCAGGGTCGGGCTCAGCTGCAGTTCACTCATCGGGCGACTCCTCCAGCTCCGGGGAGAGACTATTGACCATTTCCCGCAACTGCTGATTCTGCTTGCTGAGCCGGTCGATCCGCAGATTGCAGTCGGTGATCACCTCATTAAGTTCATCGATCAGTTGACTCTGATGGCTGAAACGAATTTCCAGCTCGGTCATCCGCTCCAGAAGTTCATCCAACATGGCTCGGCTCCTTTACGTTTTTCGGTCATCTGGCTATGCACTTCGCTCCACTGGCCAGGGACCGGGCTCAGATTTCCCATTGCAAGGGTGTCTGTCCCCCGGATGGCAACAGTCAAGCCCCAGAGATGGGTTCATGCGGCCCTGGAAATGAGAAATCTGAGCCCGGTTCGCCGATTAGTTGCGCGAGGTGCATAGCCTAATTCGGTAAAATCAGGACAAGTTATAGCTTGGGGAGAAATTCGAGACAACACCCTTTTCGGCCTTTCCCCTGCTCAGGATTTACAAATCATGATCGCTTCGGTAAACTTGATGCGATTGCATTTCTAACTTGCCACGCTTTGTGATTGGAATATTTATGAGTCCTTTGAAGGAGGATCTTTTGCTTCGCCTGCTGCTCTCCCTCTTTTTGCTTGCCTCCTTGACCTTTCCTGCCTTCGGCAGCGACATGACGCATAGCGACCACCAGATGCCTGCTGCGGGGCATGATCATGAAAAAATGCTCGCCATGGCCGAAGCTGATGCCAAGGTGGAACTGATCGAACAACTGGGCAAGCCGCTGCCCGTGGAGCTTGAATTCACCAATTCAGAAGGCCAGCAAATCAAGCTGGCGCAGCTGATCGATCGACCGACCCTGATCGTGCCGGTCTACTACGAATGCCGTAACGTCTGCAATTTCCTGCTTGGCGGCCTGGCCAAGGTTTTGCCGGAACTCAAACTCGATGCCGGTGACGACTACAACATTGTCACCTTCAGCATCGACCCGAGTGAAACCACCGCCCAGGCGGCGCACAGTAAAAAGACCTTTTTAACGGCGATACAGGAGCCCTTTCCACCGGCCGCCTGGCATTTTTTAACCGGCCAGCAGCACAACATTCGCCAGCTGACCGATGCCGCCGGCTACTACTACAAAAAAGAAGGGGTCGACTTTCTCCACCCGATCGTCGCCTTTGTGGTCAATGAGCGGGGTGAAATCGTTCGTTACCTGACCGGCCAGCGTTTTGTGCCCCTCGACCTCTCGATGGCGCTGCTCGAGGCGAGCGAAAACCGCATCGGCGTGCCGATCCGCAAGGCGCTGGAGTTCTGTTTCAGTTATGACCCTGAAGGACGCAAATATGTCTTCAACCTGCTGCGGGTCAGCGGTACCGTCATTCTGCTGACCCTCGGCAGCTTCCTCACCTATCTCATCCTCAGTGGTAGAAAGAAGAGAACATGAGCGAGACCACAACCTACACCGGGTTCTGGCAAGAGAGCCCCAGGCCCGGGATCCTCGGCTGGCTGCTGACGACCGACCACAAGCGGATCGGCATCCTGTACCTGGGCAGCCTCATCAGTATGTTCATCGTCGGCGCCTGCCTGGGCCTGGCGATCCGTTTGGAGCTGATCGCCCCCGGGCGCACCATCATGGATGCCCAGACCTACAACGCCACCTTCACGGTGCACGGGGTCATCATGATCTTCATGTTCCTCATCCCGAGCATCCCGGCCGCCTTCGGCAATCTGCTCCTGCCGATCCATATCGGTGCCAGGGATGTCTCCTTCCCCAAACTCAACCTGCTCTCCTGGTACTGCTACATCATCGGAGCGGTGCTCGCCGTGGCCTCCATCTTCGGCGGTGGCGGCGCCCCCGATACCGGCTGGACCTTCTACGTGCCCTTCAGCACCCAGACCAGCACTAACGTCAGCCTGGCCGCTTTCGCTGCCTTTATGCTCGGCTTTTCCTCGATTCTCACCGGCATCAACTTTGTCACCACCGTTCATCGTCTGCGCTGTGAGGGGATGACCTGGGGACGCCTGCCGCTGTTCATCTGGACCCTTTACGCCACCGCCTGGATCCAGGTACTGGCGACACCGATGATCGGCATCACCCTGGTCCTGATTATCCTGGAACGAACCTTCGGTGCCGGGCTGTTCGACGCGGCCCGCGGCGGCGACCCGATTCTCTACCAGCATCTGTTCTGGATCTATTCGCACCCGGCGGTCTACATCATGATCCTGCCGGGAATGGGGGTGATCTCCGAGGTGATCCCGACCTTTGCCCGCAAGCCGCTGTTCGGTTACTGGGCCATGGCCCTGTCTTCCCTGGCCATCGCCTTTGCCGGCTCACTGGTCTGGGCGCACCATATGTACGCCAGCGGCATGAGCGACCTGGCGATTCTGGTCTTCTCTTTTCTGACCTTCATCGTCGCCATCCCCAGCGCCATCAAAGTTTTCAACTGGGTGTCAACCCTCTACAAGGGATCGATCGAGCTGGCACCGCCAATGCTCTACGCCCTGGCCTTTATCTTCAATTTTGCCATCGGCGGCCTGGGCGGTCTGGCCCTGGGCGCAGCCGCCAGCGACATCCACCTGCACGACACCTATTTCGTCGTCGGGCACTTCCATTACGTCATGTTCGGCGGCGGTGGCTTTGCCCTGTTTGCCGCCATGCATTACTGGCTGCCAAAATTCACCGGCCGGATGTACAACCACAAAGTCGCGGTGATCGGCTGGGCGCTGCTGTTCGTCGGCTTCAACATTACCTACATGGCGATGCAGGCGGTGGGCATTCAGGGGATGCCGCGCCGTTATTACGACTATGTCCCCGAATTCACCACCCTGAACCAGGTCTCTACCGTCGGCTCCTGGGTTATGGCCCTCGGCCTGATCATCATGTTCGCCAACCTCTGGCGTGGCATGCGCAGCGGCCGCCCGATCGGCCTCAACCCCTGGGGTGCGGCGACCCTGGAGTGGAGTATACCTTCGCCGCCACCGCTGGAGAACTTCGGCGAGGAGGATCCGGTGGTGACCAGAGGGCCCTACGAATTCAAAGGAGTGGTAGCCGATGAGTATTGAGCATCGTGACGACACCGGCGACCGCTTCGGTATGTGGTTGTTCCTCTACACCGAGGTGATTCTGTTCAGCGGCCTGTTTATTCTCTATGCCATGGCGCTGGCGAAATTTCCCCAGCAGTATGCCGAAGCCAGCCACAAGCTGAACATCTACTTCGGCAGCATCAACACCATCGTGCTGTTGACCAGCTCCCTGACCATTGCCCTGGCGGTCAGCGCCATCCAGATGGGCCGGGTCAAACACTGTCTCAACCTCTGCTGGGTCACCGTGGCCCTGGCCATCCTCTTTTTGGTCAACAAGTACTTCGAGTGGTCGGCGGAGATCAGTCACGGCATCTACCCCGGCTCGGAGCAACTGGCCGAAATGGGCGAGGGGGTCACCTCTTTCTTCAATCTCTACTATTTCACCGCCGGCCTGCACGGTCTGCACGTGCTGATCGGCGCCAGCCTGATCGGCGTGGTGGCGGTGCTGACCGCCAAGGGGAAGGTCACCAGCGACCGTTACACCCTGCTGGAAAACAGCGCCCTTTACTGGCACCTGGTCGACCTGGTGTGGATTTTCCTGTTCCCCCTCTACTACCTGATTCTCTGAGGTGACCCATGACAGAGCATAAGCACGAACCGGTCCCCTACCGGACCTTCATCCAGATCTGGCTGGCCCTGCTGGTGCTGACCGGCGTCACCATAGCCGTCTCACGAGTGAATCTCGGAGCCCTCAACGTCTGGGTGGCCCTGGCCGTGGCATCGGTCAAATCGAGCCTGGTGATCTTCTACTTCATGCACCTGAGGCAGGAGTCGCGATTGTTCAAAATCTGTCTGCTGGTGATGCTGGTGATTCTCGCCATCTTTATCGGCATGACTTTCATTGATGTGCTTTACCGCTAGGAGCAACTGTGAATCTGCCGACAAATCCGACCGCCCAAGCCGTCGACAATGTGCTGATTTATATTTTCGGTTTTTCCTTGCTGCTGTTGCTGGGGATCACCGTCGCCACCATCTATCTGGTCATCAAGTACCGGCGCTCCAAGTATCCGGAGCCGACCTCCGAGACCCATGGCAGTCTCTGGCTGGAAGCGCTCTGGACCCTGCTGCCGACCCTGATCGTGCTGACCATGTTCTGGTACGGCTGGAGCAACTACCTCGGCTTACGCAATGTCCCCGAAGGGGCGATGGAAGTCCAGGCGACGGCGCGCATGTGGTCCTGGCAGTTCGAGTACCCGGACGGCCGCAAGACCAGCAAGCTGTTCGTGCCGGTCGGCCAGCCGGTCAAGGTGACCATGACCTCGGTTGACGTGCTGCACAACTTTTTTGTGCCCGCCTTCCGCATCAAGCGCGACACCCTCCCCGGAATAGAGACCTACGTCTGGTTCCAGGCCACCGAGCCCGGCAGCTACGACATCTTTTGCGCCGAGTACTGTGGCACCGGCCACTCGGCGATGATCACCAGCGTCGAGGCGCTGCCGCCTGAGGAGTACGCCACCTGGGCCCAGCCGCAGCAGCCGAGCGACGAACCGCGCGGGCTGATCGTGCTTCAGGAGCAGGGCTGCACCGGTTGTCACAGCCTTGACGGCAGCGACGGGATCGGTCCCAGCCTCTACCAGCTGAGTGGACAACAGCGCAAACTGATGGCCGACGGGCAGACGAAAGAACTGACCATCGATGCCGACTACCTGCGCCGTGCCATCCGCCATCCTGAAGCGGAAATCGTCGAAGGCTATGACCCGGTGATGCCGGCCTACGACAGCGACACGCTCAGCGAAGAAGATCTCCAGGCGGTGATCGACTATCTGCTTGGCAAGGTTAAAAAAGCTGAGAAAGCACCTCTGGACGCCCGCAAACTGCTCGAGGATAGTGGCTGCCTCGGGTGTCATTCCGAAGATGGCAGCGAGGTGATCGGGCCGACCTTTAAAGGGCTTGGCAACCGCGAAGTGGTCATCGAGCGGGACGGCAAGGAAGAAAAGATCAAAATCGACCGGGATTACCTGGTGCGGGCGATCAAACAGCCCAAAGCCGATATGGTCAAAGGTTATCCGCCGATTATGCCGGCCGGTGATTACCTGACCGATGAAGAGATCGACGCCATTGTCGATCACCTGCTGAAGCAGTAACCGGAAGGAATTCCGGCAAAACAAAACCGTCGCGGCGGCCGGTCTCAGGGCCGGCCGCCGCTCTTTTCAAGCAATCTGTTCGACTGGAATAAGAATGCCCACTCCGCTGAGTCAAAACCCGTCGATTCTGCCATTGGCCGCCCTGCGCTACTGGGCCGGGATTCTGCGCCGCCTGACCCGTCTGGAGCTGTCCTCGCTGGTCGCCCTCTCCGCCCTGGCGGGCTTCCTCTTTGCCGAGCACCGCTGGAGCGGCAGCGCCCTGCTGACCACTGCCGCCATCTGGCTGTTGGCGGCCGGCAGTTCGGCGCTGAACCAATGGCAGGAGCGGGATCTGGATAGCCGCATGCAGCGCACCCGCCTGCGGCCCCTGCCAGCCGGTCAATTGCAACCGGCCTCCGTCCTGCTGCTCAGCGGCGGATTTCTCGGCACCGGGCTGTTGCTGCTGGCGACCAATGGCAGCAAACCACTGCTCCTCGGCCTGCTGGCGATCATCTGGTACAACGGGATCTATACTCCGCTGAAACGGCGCACCGCTTTCGCCGCGCTCCCCGGCGCGATCTGCGGCGCGCTGCCGCCACTGATCGGCTGGAGCGCCAGCGGCAATTCGTTGTTGGCCCCGGAAATACTGATCCTGTTCGGCACCCTGTTCCTCTGGCAGATCCCGCATACCTGGCTGCTGCTCTGCCATTATCGCAGCGATCTGCAGCGCAGCGGTCTGCCCGACCTCTTCCAGACCATCTCTACAGCGCGCCTGCTGCGCATCAACCACTGCTGGCTTGCAGCGCTGGCTCTGTGTTACCTGCAGTTTCCATTATTCGGCTGGATCTCGCCGCTGGCCAGCCTTATCTTCTGCGCCTGCCTCGGGATTATCTGCCTGGCCGTCCTCAGGGAACTGCGCAAACGCCCCGAGGATCAAACTCCCCTTGCGGTTTTTCATCTGCTGAATCTTTCCATGGCCCTTTTGCTGCTGACCCTGATTATTGATTAACCAAGAACAGCTTAAAACTTTTCAAATAGCCTCTTGAAGCTGATCTGCTGCTCTTCCTGAGTCGGCTCGGGACCACAGCTGATCCCTTCACCGGAATACTTTGCCAGGCTTCGGTTTGATAATTTTTTCGGGCGAGCGGCGATAATGCCGTTTCGTACACTAGCACAGAAAGATCTGACGATCCTGTCTGCACCGGGGGATGAAAACCAGTCATGGATTCCCCCCCCAGCAGCGCTTTTCCCTTTATTTATGGCAGAAAAACTTCATAGCCCGAGGTCTGTTTGCCATCGGGATTGCCGACTCGCAAGACAATCCGCATCGCCTGTCCGGATGGAGGAAAGCGGTAATAGATCAACGTGTTGCAATCCTGATAAGTGACACTTTCCGATTGCCGGGGACGTGCTTCCCGCCCCTGAAAAGCGGGTCCGCCCTGAGCCGGGATAACCCGCTGGCGGGGCGGTAGATCGGCGAATCCGGCTGGATATTCATCAACCAGCAAGACCGAGTTGTGAAAAAAATTTCTCCCGCGGATCACCACCTGGTAGGAGTTCACATAGTCTTCTCCCTGGGCGACCTCTTCAATTTCGGGGACATTGCTGAACCAGAGGGTGTGAGGCAGCGATGTCTTGCCATCCGGATTGACAACCTGCAGGCCATAGCTGCCCGCGGGCAGAGCGGGCGGGGAAAAGCTGATCGCCCCGCCGGTCGTGCTGCGAAAAGGCACAACAGCGCCGTCCAGAAGCAGTTGCGCACCGGGTTGAATGTTCTCCCCGCGCAGCATCAGCTGGCGCTGCTCAGTGCTCGAACAGACATTCAGGTTGGCCGGTGAGAGCGACTCGATCAGCGGGGCCGGCTGCTCGATCCTGAGGCTGAAGGTTGTTGGCGAGGTCTTATCGCCGTCCCGGATAAACAGCGCATGCTCGCCGGTCGGCAGATTGGGGGCGATAAAAATCAGTTGCCGACTGCCGATCGACCGGGGCTTCAGCTGCTGACCGGCCAGGTCGACCAGCACCTGCGCACTGAATGGGCCACCGATGATCGTCACCGGTGCGCCAGCGGAGACAACCGCCGGATAGACCGAACGGATCTCCACTGCGACAGAATCCGTCGACGCCAGGCTCAACAGCAAAAGAAACAGGAATCCAGCAGCTCTCATCGCGCCTCCAGAAAAATCATCATGCAGTAATTAAATCATAGCTCGGCCAAAGCGCAAAAGTCACTTGACCAGCCTCTCCCTGACGCATGCCGCTTGACAAGCCGCCTGGAAGCGACAAGAATACCTTCTCCAACAAAGTGTTGTGCCCAAAAGAACCATCCTGGCCGCCTTGACCGGTCGGTTGTAACATTATGATTCGCTATTCAAAGGAGCCCCCCATGCAGCATTTCGCCCTGACCATAATTGGCCGTGACCGCCCCGGCATCGTCTCCCAGGTCACTGAAATCCTTTATCAGCTGGGGTGCAATATTGCCGATTCGAGCTGTTCGATCCTGGGCGGACAATTCTCCATGATCCTGATCATCTCCAATCCCGAGATCAACAGTAAAAAAGATTTCGGCAACGCCTTCGCCCCGCTGGAAGAGGACAACCTTTCGGTCTTCATCCGCACCCTCAAGCCGGGCGGCGAACAGCGTCCGGAACTGGCCGGCGAACTCTGCATGATCTCGGTCTACGGCGCTGATCAGCCGGGCATCGTTTATCGGGTCGCCAAAGAGCTGGGCGATCGAAAAATCAACATCACCGATCTGAATACCAAACTGATCGGCGAAGCCTCTCGGCCAGTCTATGTGATGATGATTGAAGCGGTGCTTCCCGAAGGCACTGAGGTCGAAACCGTGGAGGAGTGGATGACGGAGCTTAAACAGCAGCTGCAGGTCGATATCTCGGTCCGCTCATTGCTGGCGATGGAGCTCTAGATGGCGGTCAGAGAAGTACTGATTTACCCCGATGAGCGGCTCAAACAGGTTTGCAAACCGATTGACCAATTTGATGATTCGGCCCGGGAGCTGCTTCAAGACCTGGTCGATACCATGCTCGCGGCCGGCCACTCGGTCGGCGTTGCGGCACCGCAGATCGGCGCCATCCGCCGCGCCGTGGTGGTCGACGTGTCGCACAGCAAGCTGGGCAAGAAGCAACAGAATCACGGCCTGCTGCAGATGGTGAATCCGGAAATCATCGAAACCGAAGGCAAGCAGGTGGTTCGCGAAGGCTGCATGTCGGTGCCCGATTACACCGGCAACGTCACCCGTGCCGAGCGGATTGTCGTCCAATTTCTCAATGAAGCGGGGACGCTGCAGGTGATCCGTAGCGAAGGCTTCGAGGCGATCGCCATTCAACACGAACTGGACCACCTGGACGGCTTCCTGTTTCTCGATCGGGTCTCGAGCCTGAAAACCGATCTGTTTCGCCGGAAGCAGAAATAGTCTCTGGAGAAGAGCCCTTATGAGCCAGCCAGCCCCCTATGCATGCCATGTTTTTATCTGCGTCAACGATCGTCAGGGGCAGAGTAAATCCTGCGCCGATGGCGGGAGCCCGGATATCCGTCTGCAGCTGAAAGCGCGGCTGGCGGAAAAGTTCGCCGGTTCCCAGGTCAGGGTCTCGCAAAGCAGATGCCTGGGCCTCTGCGGTGAAGGGCCGAACGTCCTGATTTATCCGCAAAACCTCTGGTATTCGGCGGTCTCGATGGGCGATGTGGAACGGATAGCGAGCGACATCGAACAGCTGCTGGCCACCCCGCAAGGGACTTAGCTGGTGAGCATCCGGAAACACCGGATGCCACTATGTGGTTTCCAGATTGGAAACGAGCAATTTTTTGCAAGGTCAAGGAAATCAAGGCATTGCGCGGAGGCGTACATCGTACGCCGCACAAGCAAGGCCGCAGATTGACGCAGAGATTGCGAAAAAGGGCCGTTTCCGGATGGAAACTAGCTGGCGGTCTGACGACAGCCTTCCAGTAATAATTCGCTAAACGCTTCAGCAGCCGGCGACACCGTTCGACCGCGCAGGCTGGCCAGCCAGAACTGCCGCTCAACGCACATCCCCTCAACCTCGACCCGCGACAATTCACCGGCCTCCAACTCCCGCCGGACCGACCGTTCAGAAACAAATGCACAGCCGAAGCCTGAAGCAACAGTCCGGCAGACCGCCTCATTGCTGCCAAGGCGCGCGGCAATCGTCAGACTCTCCTGCTCGATTCCCAGACGAGTCAATTCTCTCTCCAGGGCCTGGCCACTGCCCGACCCGACTTCGCGCATGACAAACAGGGCGGAACGCAATTCTTCAAGGGCGATCCGTTCGCGCTGCCACCAGAGGTGCTGTGGGCCAACCACCAACACCAGCAGATCTTTCGCCAGCGGCGTGTAGAAAACCTGCCGGTCCGCTTGTCGACTGCCGACCACTGCCAGCTCGATTTCGGCAGCCTTCAACGCCTCCAGCATCTCCCGGCTATCGCCGCTCTTGACGGTCAAGGCAACCCCTGGGTAGCGTTGCGCAAGGCGTGGCAGGACCACCGGGATCAGGTGATTCGCGGGGATATTGCTGGCACCGACCTGCAGACTGACCTCTTCCAACCCCTGATAAGCAGACAGCGCTTGAAACAGCAGATCACGCTCGGCGAGAATCCGCCTGGCATGCTGCAGGAATAACTTCCCCGCTGCCGTCAGGCTGGCCCCGCTTCGGTCCCGATCGAGCAACCGTGCCCCCGCCTCAGCCTCCAGAGCGGAGATATGTTGACTTACGGTTGACTGGGTGAGATGGATCTTTTCCGCACCGCGAGAAAAGCTGCCAGTCTCCACAACCGCGACAAAGAGTTCAAGCTGACGCAGCGTCATGCGGGCTCCTATCGAAAATTACGATTTCAATTATCGTATTTATAAAAATAATCAATTTGCCAGGCAAGGCAAGCGGTTTTATCATGTTGCCGCATAACCGCTGGCTTCAGGCCAGCCCTGTTATTAACTGCAAGAAATTCACGCAAGGAGATGCAAGCATGTTAAAAGTTTACTGTTTATTGATCGGCGGGCTCCTGCTGGCGGCGACCACTGCCTGGAGCGGTTCCTATCAGTTCCTGTCTGCCCAAGATGTCAAACAGGCTCTGGAGGCCAACCGGCCTATGGCGCTGGTCGACATCCAGGTCGCAGAAGAATTTACCCAGCATCATCTGCAGGGCGCCCAGGCAAGCTTCGCCTATCCGGTCAAATCAGCCACCGATCGGCAGAAGCTGGATCCCCTGCTGCCGGCGTTACAATCCAGCACAGAGCCGGTAGTCATTATCTGCCCACGCGGCAAAGGGGGCGCAAAACGAACCTACGACTACCTGCTGGAACGGGGAATTCAGGCCGAGCGCCTGTACATTTTAGCCGCCGGCCAAAAAGGCTGGCCCTATCCTGAGCTGCTGGTACTGGCCAGGGACCGGGCTCAGCGATTGGTTGAGTGAAGTTCATATCCAGATAACTAAATTTGCAGCGGTCGGCCGGTAGGTCGACCGCTGCAGATAAAATCCAGAACCAGAAAAAAAGATTTCAGTTCGCCATCATGATTTCAATGTGCTGATAAACGCATCAGCCTGTTTGATCGATTCCTCCATTTCCCTGATCAGGCGGGCGACATCAGCCTCGATGGTCACCAGCTCGGATTGCAGCGCGGCAATCGCCCTGGCGTTCAGATTGTGCTTGAGAAACAGCACATGGTCGCGCAGCACATTCAACACCGGATCGATTTTCCCCTCGGCGCGCTTCATCGCCCGTTCCAGCTGCTGGTAATGGCTGCGGGTCTCTTTAAGCTGCTGTGCGCTCGATCGCCTCAGATTGGCGTTGCTGTATTGCTCCAGCTCCTCCTCCCATTCATCGAACAAGGCCTCGGCCACGTTCTCGACCGCCTCGATCCGCTCGCTTACTTCCTCTGCCTGCGCTTCACAATCCTCAAAGACTGCGTTCAGCTCCTGATACTTTTCTTCCAGATCGCCACCGTCGAAATTTACCAGGGCAGTAAACCGTTCCAGCGCAGAAGCAAACTCTTCTTTAGTCTCCTGCTGACTGTCGCGGGCCTTCTCAACCCGGTCGGCGAGAATGTCCCGCTTGTGGATGCCGACCTTCTCCATCGCGTTGTAGTAAGCGCTACTGCATCCGGCAAGAACGGTCAGGAGCAGGAAAAAGAGAAAAAATTGCAAAATTCTGAACATGAAAACTCCTTGGCTGATAATAAATCCGGGGACAATATAAAAATTATTTGTCAAGAATAACGCGCACTGGCACAGACAGCAAGCCGAACAGCCGAGGCACACGGCGCCAGCAAGGTTTTATAAATTTTTACACTACTGTCCGG
>CAMYNR010000062.1 GCA_947259715.1 uncultured Desulfuromonadales bacterium | reverse complement strand
CTTTCCGACAGCGCCATTTCTGTGTTTAACGAAACTGTTGATTTAGCATCAGAACAGGTTGTAGCCGGTCTCTGAATGGGCGGTCTGGTCGAGCCCTTTGAACTCATCTTCATCGTTGATGCGCAAGCCCATGGTGTGCTTGAGAATGAAGAGCAGGATCAGGGTCACGGTGACAGCATAGACCCCGGTCGCCGCCAGACCGATAAACTGGACCCAGACCTGATAGGGATTACCGGCGATCAGCCCGGTGGCGCCGACAGTGGCAAAAATACCGGTGGCAATCGCTCCCCAGGCACCGCCCAGGCCGTGAACGCCAAAGGCATCCAGGGAATCATCGTATCCCAGCTTGTGCTTCAGCAGCACACCGCCATAGCAGACCGGACCGGCGGTCAATCCCATCACCAGCGCCCAGCCGGGAGTGACGAAACCAGCGGCCGGGGTAATCACCACCAGCCCGGCGATGATCCCGGAAGCGGCACCAAGGGCACTCGGCTTGCCGGCATGAATCCATTCGGCAATCATCCAGGAGAGCGCGCCGGCGGCAGCGGCCGTCTGGGTGGTGGTAAAGGCCAGAGCTGCGCTGCTGCCTGCGGCAAGCGCGCTACCGGCGTTGAAACCGAACCAGCCGAACCAGAGCAGGCCAGCACCGAGCAGAGTCATCGGCAGGTTATGCGGGGTCATTCGCTCCCCCGGGTAACCGCGACGCTTGCCTAGAATAATTGCCAAAACCAGGGCAGAGATACCGGAAGAGAAATGAACCACGGTGCCACCGGCAAAATCAAGATCGCCGTGCTCCATCAGCCAGCCGCCGTCCCCCCAGACCCAGTGACAAACCGGATCATAAACCAGGGTGGCCCAGAGCAGAATAAAAACGCAGTAGGTGGAAAACTTCATCCGCTCGGCAACTGCGCCGGAGATCAGTGCCGGGGTGATGATGGCGAACATTCCCTGGAACATGACGAAAACGTAAGTGGGAATGGTTCCGGTCAGGCTTTCCGGGGTAATCCCGGCCAGGAACAGGTTATCAAAACCACCGATAAACTTCCCCGACCCGCCAAACGCCAAACTGTAACCGAAGGCCACCCATTGCACGCCGATGATTGCCATGGCGGCAAAGGTATGCATCGAGGTCGAAAGGACGTTCTTGGACCGGACCATCCCGCCATAAAACAGGGCGAGGCCGGGCAGCATCACCAGAACCAGTGCGGCGGAAACCAGCATCCAGGCGGTATCGCCAGTATTCAGGGTGTCCTCAGCTAAAGACAGGGTCGGGAAGAGAGTCAGAAAAATAAGCAGCAGAGTGAATCTGGAAATGTTTCGCGGCATGTGGGTAACCTCCGTCTTTGGTTTGATTCCGCTTCCATCGTTGGAAGCAATCCCACTAATTAGCAACGGCTATGCCACGAGAAGAATCCTTGTCATTTCAAAAGGTTTGGCAGTTCAACAGAAATATAACTGTAAAACACTGCACAGTTCTTGACCACCACTGCCTGAGAAACAGGCGCTCATCGATAAAAAATAAAAAAAGCAGGCCTTCCCCACAGAAAAAGCCTGCTCCAAATCATACAGTTTGAAAATAAATACTAGGCGGTTGCAGCCCACTGTCCGTGCAGGTTGCAGTATTCGCGCGCGGTGACTTTACTGGCGGAGATATTGAAGGTGGCTTCCGGAGCCTCACCCGGGTTGAGGTACTGACGATAAACCTTATCATCAGCGATCAGCTCGATCCACTCGATGTAATGCGACTCTTCCATCGGATGGGCAACACTGCCGACCTTGACAGTAATTTTGCCCTGTCCCATTTCGATGACCGGAACATGCTTCTCCTGAGCAGCGTCAACGGTATTTTCTTTCATCTGCTTCATATCCTGGCCACAGCAGACCAAGGCGCCAGGACCACCGTGCATGACTTCAACGATATTACCGCAGAGATCACATTTGTAGACTTCGAGACGAGTCGCCATTTTGTTATCCTCCCTTGTTTGGTTTTGCCCAGTAATTGAATTAATCAGATCGCGGCTTCAGTCAGGGCAGGAACTGAAGCGATTGCTGGAAAAAATTCATTCAGCTGATAATGGTACCAGCTTTCCAGGGAGATTACAGCCCCGGCAAATTTAATATTTTTCTTGCTGATCTTTACGAAGGTTTTTTATATAATGACCTCAAATTTAGCTTGTCTCTCTACTCTACAGGTGAGGTCAGAACGTCCACTCGGAATAGCTTTTTATTGGGATCGGCTCAGGGGTCTGGTGAGCCAGCCCGCCTTGAGCGGGACGCCTTAAGGACCAACAGAAGATCCCACCTCATTGGAACTCGATGTGAGTCCAATGACCCACGGTAGTAGTGGAGAGGCAGTTTTTCAGGCCCTCCCGGGTTGCGCGAGCCGACCCGGGAGGGTTTTCCTTTTACGCGGCAACTATAGAGCGCTTCCCGCATTCCAGATCGTCTGCGCCAGCCAGACTCCAGCGATTCCGACCAAAATGACGAACCCGACGATCAGGCTAATGAGCAGTCCGACAAAAAATCGGCTGGCCACTGTTGTTTTCCGCGGCTCATCCAGATAGGCATTAAACAGTCGCAAATTTCGCTGGTTGGCCTTCCAGACAAAATCAAACAAGTCCCCCAGCACCGGGATCGCTCCGACCAGAACGTCGAGAGCGATATTGAATGCCATCTTTACCAACACCACTTTGGGCGCTCCCATGAGCGCGGCCTCTCTAAGAATATAGCTTGACAGCAACGCACCAAGGGTATCGCCAATACCCGGAATAAACCCGATCAAAGCATCCAGCCCGACCCGATAGTTCAGTCCCGGAATTTTAATCGAACTATCCAGATACCAGGCGAGACGATCGAGTTTTTTCCGCCGATCTTGATACTTGCGGCCATCCATAGGTGAGCTCCCTGAGGCAATATGCTTACTCTAGCAAAGTCTGGTGTTTTGGGGCGCTGGCAAAGCAAAATTTCCCTAATCGTCTTAAGTCAAAATTGGCATAACCAAAAGACGCTTTTTTTCTTCTATCCCGCTTTAGCGCTGGCTCAGCATTTTCTGTCTATGTTAGACTGCCGCGTCAATTTGCTAATTCTTACCAGGAGGGTTTCACCCCAAATGAATGATTCCACGCCCTGCGACTACACCCGGGTCCAAATTGAAGACAGAGAAATCATTCTTGTCGGCACCGCCCACATCTCCCAGGACTCAGTCGACACGGTGGTGCGAACCATCGAGCAGCTAAAGCCGGATACCGTTTGCGTGGAGCTTGACCAGCAGCGTTACAACTCCCTGATCAATCAGCAGGGCTGGGAATCACTGAACCTCAAAGAGGTGATTAAAAAGGGGCAGATCCCTTTTCTGCTGGCCAACCTGGCTCTCTCGTCTTACCAGAAACGGATGGGCTTGCAGACGGGGGTGAAGCCGGGTGCCGAGTTGGCAGCCGCAGCCAAGACCGCTGAAGAACGGGGCATGGAGGTCGAGCTGGTCGATCGGAATATCCGCACCACTCTGCTGCGGGTGTGGCGGAAAACCGGCTTATGGAACAAGCTGAAAGTCATGGCCGCCCTGTTCGGCAGTCTCTTCGAAACTCAGCAATTGGACGAGCAGGAACTGGCTCGTTTGCGTGAGAGCGACACCCTCTCCAACATGCTTGATGAAATGGGCAGCCTGTTGCCATCGGTCAAACAGATCCTGGTCGATGAACGCGATACCCACATGGCTTACCATATCCGCAATGCGCCAGGAGAAAAGATTCTGGCCGTGGTTGGTGCCGCCCATTTGCCTGGAATCCTCACCCGGCTGCAGGAAGTGATCAGCCCGCAAGAGATCGCTGAGATCACCACAATCCCTCCCAAGACCACCTTTTCAAAAATGGTTCCCTGGCTGATCCCTGGGGTCGTCATCGCCCTGTTCATCGGGGGATTTTTTTTCGGTAACCGCGACCAGCTGGCCCATGCCGCAGCAGCCTGGGTGCTGGCCAACGGGCTGCTCTCGGCGATCGGCGCCTTGCTCGCCTTTGGTCACCCGATTACCGTTGTCTGCGCTTTCATTGCCGCGCCATTGACTTCGCTGAACCCAACCATCGGCGCTGGCTTCGTCACCGGCTTCGTTCAGGCCCTGGTAGCGGCCCCGACGGTTCGCGACATGGAGCATGTCGGTGATGATCTGATGAGCGTAAAAGGCTGGTGGCAAAATCGACTGGCGCGGGTCATGCTGGTCTTTCTGTTTTCTTCCATCGGCTCCGCCCTGGGAACCTTCGTCGCTCTGGGTTGGTTGAAAGATTTAATCTAATATCCCGTGCGGTTAATTTTCTGGCCCTTTTGCCCGCTGGCTTCGTTGCCTCTCCTCGGCTTAGCTTTGGCTAGGCCTGCGTCGACGCGCCTTGCCAGCAGCCAAAATTGCTCAGAATGACTTGAAAGGACTAACCGCACGGGACAGTTGCTGTCTTGCCCGCAGTGTGTTCAGGTTTTTCTAAAACCGTCAACGCTTCAGATCAATGCTGTCTTCCCGCTCTGTCCTACAAACCACCCAATAGGCCGCAGTTGCCGAAATCACCAGAACCGCCAGGCCGACCAGGGAGGTATATTCCTCGTTATGATAGTCAACCAACACCAGTTTCCGCGCCAGCGCCAGAAGAGCCACCAGGATAACGGCCCGCACCTTGACCACCGCCGTGCCGCTGGAGATCTCCGGCAGCACAGTATGGTTGAATTCAAGAGCGATCAGAATCGTCATGAAGGCACCGAAAACGTTGGCGAACTGGTCATGGTCAAACCTTGAAGGCCCTATAGCCATGACATGATAGAGTTCGACCCCGGCATGCAGCAGGGTCAGGACCACCGAGATGCCCACCATCACCGTCAGGGCTGCGACCACCAGGACCTCGAACCACTCGTAACCTTTGGACCCAAAAACCAGCCTTTTCATATCCACTCCTTGCTCATTGCAACTCAGTCAATTTCGGCTGCCATTATGCCACAATAATTCTCAATAGATACCTTGCCCGGATATTTTTTCTGCGTTAATTTAGCTGATAATTTAATCCAATTCACCAGGGGAGTCCTACTTTGAATGTTCATCGCAATCGCCAGCAGTTCTTCATTCGCAACTCGTTGCGGGGCCATTCGCTGGTTCACATCCTGATCTATGCCAACCTGATTCTTTTCACTCTGATGGTTCTGCACGGCACCGTTATGGGTCAGGGTATGAGCGTCATCCTCAGCCCATCGGTCAGCTTGCTGCAGGCCTGGGGAGCCCAGGTCTGGCCGGCGGTTTTTCAGCTTGGCGACTGGTGGCGCTGCCTGAGTTATGCCTACACCCATGGCGGGTTAATTCATATTGGCTTCAACATGGTGGTCCTTTACCAGGTTGGGCCAATGCTTGAAAGTGAGCTGGGCTGGCAGAGGTTCTTTTCGGTTTACACCTGCAGCGCTCTGCTTGCCACTGGCGCCGGGCTGTTCTGGCATCCGAATGTGACCGTTGTTGGCGCATCCGGGGCCATTTTCGGCCTGATCGGGTTTTCTGTCAGCTTCTACCATCGGGTTGGCGGCAGCCTGGGGATTCAGCGGCGCAATTTCATGTTTCAATGGGCCGTGATGGCGTTTATCTTCGGCCTGGTCATCGGTGCAGACAATGCCGCCCACCTGGGTGGGGCGCTGGCAGGCGCGGCCCTTGGCTGGGTGATTCCCACCACCGTGCGCGGGCAGCGAAAGACTGACAAGTTCTTCAACCTGCTCGCCTGGATTTTCGTCGTCCTGACCGCGTTGAGTATTCTGTTCATCTTTATCACACTGGTCACACGGTATTTCTGATGGGCAGAGAGAAGGTTCCTTCAACCCCGGCGATTCGCCTGCTCAAGCAGCAACAGGTTGATTTCATTCCCCGCCATTATAAATATGAAGCTAAAGGTGGCACCCAGACCAGTGCCCGGGAGTTGGCTGTCTCAGAGCATCAGGTGATCAAAACACTGGTTATGGAGGACGAAAAGGGTGAGCCGCTGATCATTTTAATGCATGGTGACTTTGAGGTCTCAACCAAACAGTTGGCCAGACAATTGAATGTCAAGCAGGTCAGCCCCTGCCCGGCAGCCAAAGCCGATCGGCTCACCGGCTACCAGACCGGAGGGATCTCTCCTTTCGGCACCCGGCAGCAACTGCCGATCTACCTGGAAGAAAGCATTTGCCAATTGGATAGGATCTATATCAACGGCGGACGGCGTGGCTTACTGGTGGAGATCTCCCCTCAGGATCTGCAGAAGGTTCTCCAACCGACCATGGTAAAGGTTGGAAACCAGCGTTAAACTTTATCCTGACTAGAGCAAGGGAAGAGATCGTTGCAAAGCGCACCTAAAGCGTTTTCTCAATTTTTTTTAGTATGATTTCATTGCTTTGAGACACAGTCCTGGAAACCACTTTAAGCCCAACCGGACCAACGGAACACAGATATGGGGATAATCTTTACGGCGGAGGCGCATATGACCGAGACAACTCATCAGCTCGCAGCTGAGGCTATCCGAACTGCTTCAAACCTGGTAATCACCGCTGGGGCCGGCATGGGCGTCGATTCCGGTCTACCCGATTTTCGCGGTAATCAGGGGTTCTGGAACGCCTACCCGATGTACCAACGGCTGGGCTTGAGCTTTATTCAGGCCGCCAACCCGGAACATTTCGAACGCGACCCTGAGTTTGGCTGGGGCTTTTACGGCCATCGCACCAACCTCTATCGACAAACCGTGCCTCATTCTGGTTTTCAGCTTCTACAGGACTGGATCGACCGCTTTGAGCTGCAATATTTCGTCGTCACCTCCAATGTCGATGGCCAATTTCAAAAAGCCGGCTATGACGAATCGAGAATTTTGGAAGTCCACGGTTCGATCCACCATTTGCAGTGCACTGTACCCTGCAGTCGCAGCATCTGGCCAAACGACGAGGACTATCTCATTGACCATGAGAGCATGCGGGCGGCAAGCACTCCGGAATGTCCCCGCTGCCATCAGGTGGCACGCCCGAACATTCTGATGTTTGGCGATTATTCCTGGCTTCCCCAACGCAGCGCCGCCCAGCAGGACAACTTTGATCAATTTCTTAGCGAGGCCGGCGAAGCCCCTCTGGTTGTCATCGAAATGGGCGCCGGCTCGGCCGTTCCCACCATCCGCCATCTCAGCGAGCGCCTCGGTCGGCGCAAGCAGACCAAGGTGCTGCGCATCAATCCCCGTGAACCGCAAATCGGCGCCCCGCACCTCTCTTTCGCCGCCGGCGCGGTGGCGACCTTAACCACCATCGACGCAGCCCTCCAAAAACTGAAATAGCGTTCTAAAAGCAAATCTAGTTGTTCCTGCGAAGGATCCAAACCCAGACCAATATGAACAAGGGACAATAAAACACCTTTATAGGCATACTTTTCTTTCTGAAATCTCTGGCCATTCCTGATATCATCTAACTGTCATCAGTGAGAACTGACCATGGCCCAACGCCACACTACAGCGCCCGAGCTTTTCAGGAGAAGTTTGTGAACCAGGAAATGCAGTCCAGTATTCTCCATCGTGCCCGACTGAAAAATATGTTTCGGCGGATTATCGTCCTATTGTTGGTGTTTGTCCTGCTCTATGGCGGTGTCGCTCTCGTCTACGCCACTAAAACCATTTATAAAATACGTCGCAACTACGCTGTCATTCTGGAAACTCTTTCCGGGGAACGGACCGCCATCACCGAGGTCGGCTGGCACCTGCGGCTGCCGATATTTACCCGTCTGGAACTGGAAGTCCCTTTGATGAATCAGGAGCTTCACCTTGGCAACAGCATTGAGCCGCAACGCATCATGTCAAAAGGCAATGTCGCGCTCTGGACCAGTGCGATGCTGACCTTCCGTATTCGCGACCTGGAGCGCTGGGGCATTGAAAACCGCTCTCCGCAGACCCTGCTACAGACCGATTTCGACGGCATTGTCAAAGATGTCATGCAGAGTGAATCGATCAACGAACTGATCTCCGATCGGGTGCGCATCAAAGAGCAGATCTATCGCACACTTAAAGATCAGCCCTTGAACGAAGGCGGCTTGACCCTGGAGGAAAAGTACGGCATTGAAGTCATCTCTTTTGTCCTGCGTGACACCCGCTATGGAGAAAAACTTGCCGAGGCCAGCGAGGAAAAAAAACGTCGCGAGCTCATCGCCGAGGCAGAGAACTATGCCGCCGACCTGGAAGCGAGCCGCATCAGAAAACTCTATTCCGCTTACAGCGAATCGATTCAGCAGATGCGCAAATCCCTGAACATGGCCAGCAGCAACGACCCCTACCTGTTCGATTTTCTCAACCAGCAGAAATGGGCCGCCGCCTACGAAAAAAATCAGCAAGGGCAGAACACTTTCGTGTTGAATAATACCGGTTCAGGTGTACCGGTGACCCTGCCAGCGCCACCAGAACCACAACCCGCATTTCCGGTAAGCGAAGATGCCACAAACCCGTAAAACCAGGACTCCGATCTACGTCAGCCTTTCGGAAACGCGGATCCAGCAGATTGAAAATCTGGTTGCCGGCTGGAGCAATGAAACGCGACGATTTGTCCTTCGCCGGCTGCACCAGTACATTCCCGCCCGTTCGCTGCTGGAGCGGTTACGCAACTGGCTGCGGCATCAGTTCAAGCCGGAGGAGCGGGAATTCAAGCTGCTGCAGAACCCGAGCCTTCTCAATGATTGGCACCAACGGTTTGAGGCGGCCGGCTCACAGGATGCCAACGCCGCCTGGAACCGGATCCTCTCGCGCGAGCTCGACCGCCAGGACCATCAATATCTGACCTACCTGCTGGAAAAAGAGACCGTTGACACCTTTGTCCCGAAAACCGTTTACGACACCTTCGACCGCCTCTACCACGCCTTTATCTTAAAAGAGTATTCCGACCATCCCGATGTCCCGCGGGCTCCCTTGGTTTTGGTTATTGGCAATTCCGGCAGCGGCAAAAGCGCCACCGTTAAACAGGCGATCGAGGACACTTTTTTCTCTTCCGAGGTCAAGCCGGTTGTCGATCTCAAGGCCAAAAAAGAAGAGGTGATGGCCAATCAGCCGATCTGGCGCAGCCTGACCGAAGTCGATCCGGAACTCGCCATCCGCATCGAACACCGCCGCAAGCGGGGACGGCTGCGTTTTTTTTCCAGAGTACCGGTCGTTCGCTATATTTTTCGCAATAAAATCAGCCAGGCCCTCTCGACCCTTGACGAAGAGGGGGTGGGGGTCGATTTCGGGGTCATTACTCCCAATGATTACCAGACCGCCTGGGCTGGCGAGCCGGGCAATTTCTTACGCAAAGCAATGGGAAATCCGCGCCAGTTGGCGATTCGCCACATGGAAGAGGCTCATTCGGCCTTCGGTCGTCCAGACGAACGCAGCACGGTGCAGGGGCAGCAGGCGACCCTGGTCGATGCAGCCAATATCATCCTTGATGAAATTGCTCTCGGTCGCCGCGATTGCATTCTGATCGCCACCACCGATCAACCGGAACAGTTCGACCCGGCTATTTACCGACGCTTTGTCGAGCGTGGTCTGATCATCGACGTTAACGACATCTGGGAAGATCCGACTAACCTGCGCGAGGTGGTCTGCCTGGAGCTGAGGCGTCGCAATCAACCCAAGGATCCCCATGCGCTGCGCCCCCCTCACCTTTCCGAAGAGGAGCTGGACCAGGCGGTCCGCAAACTCTATCCAGTCTTTCGCCAGCGCAGCCTGCGTATTACGCCAGCCTATGTGCGCCGCCTGATCGCTTCATTGATCAGCATCAAAGGCCATTTCACAGCCGACTGCCTGGATGATCAATTGCTGGTCCGGGACGCATTAAAGGCGGTTGCCCGCAACGTCCACGGCTCAATCTACAACCGGGTGGTGGGACAGATGGATCGCGGGGTGCCCTGGAAAGATTATATCGGCAGCATAAAAAACGAATTTTCTGAAATGGCCAACAACGCCCTCTTCTACAATATCAACGAAGAAAAAGGTGTCGTTTTGACCGGGCCGCCGGGGTCCGGTAAAACCTTTATGGTGCGGGCCTGGCTCGGCGATAACCATGACGTTCAGGATATTTCCGCCAACCTCTCCGATCTGACTGATGCCAACAATCCCCTGGAAGGGATGGTCGCCAACCTGGAACGACTCTACGATATCGCCAAGATGATCTCCCCGGCGATGGTCTTTTTCGACGAGGGGGACGCCGTTGCGCCGCGCCGCTCACAGCAGGGCGGCAGCCCATACGACAAGGTCACCAACAAGTTTCTCTCCATTATCGATGGCGAGTCACCCCTGAACCGGGTCTTTACCGTCCTCACCACAAATCGTCTGGATATTATCGATCCGGCCCTGATTCGCTCCAAACGGCTGAAAGTCCTAAACGTCACGGGGCATATGCGCGAAGAGGACTGCTCCCAGATCGTTGCCAAGGAAATGGCCGGCCTCCCCCTGGCTGACGGGCTCAGCATCGAAGAGATCACCCGCCAGGCCAACAGCCTGTGCGAAACCCCGGCCGACTATACCGCCTATGCGGAGAAGGTTCGCTCACTGCGCACCACCGAAATGGAGGTTATTCAAAAACTGATCAATATCGGTCCGGAAAGCAGCGAGGTCAAAGCCCGTTTTGTGCGTTTCAATTATAAGATTCTGCTCGGCCTGCTTGAGGGAATGCTGCCGGACACAGCCCTGACCCGCAGTGCCCGCCAGGGGGAAGAAGGCATGCTGAACCGCCTGGATGAGTTAATTTCCAGGTTTGCCAGGATTCAATCGGAGGAGGATTTTCCGATCACCCAATGGCATCTGCAGAACGCCCGCCAGCAATTGGCTGCAAGCCCAATGCGCAAAGGCAAACAGCAGCTGGATGAATTTCTCGAAACCGAGCTGTCAGAAGAACCGCAGGTCGGCTTTGTCGTCGGAGTTGGCGCCAATGATGTCAGCGGAGTGCTGCTGCCGATCGCCTCGGCCCTGGTCTACCGGATGTTTCCGGAAAAGATCGTGGTCACCGGAGCCGTCTCGACCAGCTCCGCCGCCGGCGCCGAGCTTGATCTGGCGGTGCAGATGACGCACCAGAGCGCCCGCGAGGCATTGACTCTGGTGGAAAGCTACCTGCAGCTGCTGCTGCCCCGCATCAATATGTCGCGGCTGTTGGGTGAGTTTCTTGACGGCTACTCGCTGCACCACCAGTTGCTCTCCGCCTCTTATAATGTCGGTGGCCCCTCTGCCGGCTTTGCTTTGGCCATCAACACTCTGTCGATCCTGATCAACCTGCCGGTGCAGAACGATTTCGGCATCACCGGCGCGCCCTGGATCAAGGGCGCGCGCAAGGGGGAAATTGGCGCTTCGGTTATTATTGGTGGGCATCGGAAAAAGACGGAAAAGGTGTTGCAGTACCTCGACCGGATGTACATGCCGGTGCAAAACTATCAGGATATGGAACCGGAAGTGCTCGATTCCTACCGGGCGATCGGTAAAGACGTGATTCCAATCACCAGTTTTTCCTCTCTGGTCCCAGAGGTGATCTACTTTGGTCAGGAGCACCAGCAGCTGCTGAAAACCTTCCTTAAACAGCGCCTGAAAGGCACAAAACCGCAGCAGCCAACAGAAGACCCGCCGACCACCCAGGAGGGCAAGCGTAAACTCGCTCAAGACCTGCGCCGCATTGCCGAAGCACAGATTCGCCAGCGCTTGATGGCGATTAAAAATCATATGAACAAAGAGGGCGCCAACTTTGAAAGCCTTGACCAAATCTACTCCTCAGCTGAAGTCGATACCGGCGACCTCGGATTTCTGTCCTAGGAGGCTGTCGGACTTTCTGGATCGAAACGAAAAATTGGCTGGTCGAGACCAGATTTTCGAGAATTTGAGAGTGAATAGCAGGGCTATTTATAAAAAATTGTCGGAGATATGGGCCGATCAGCCAATTTTGCAGTCGATTCATGATAAGTCCGGCAGGCTCCTAGTATCCATGGAACCAATCACTGCGCTGCCTCGCAGCAAACCAATTTTTCTGGAAAATCAACTTTTTACCGGATTCAGACGTTGCATTAGAAGGAATAAAGATATAAGGTATTTCCATTAATTGCTCCACAGGGAACAGCGACCTCCACAGCCAGGGGGAACAGGCATGGCACGAAAACGGATGGGCGAAATCCTCATCGAAGCTGGGATTATTACCCAAGAAGTCCTCACCAAAGCGCTGGAATTACAAAAAAGTACCAGTAATCGGTTAGGCCAGATACTCGATGAGATGGGCGTCATCAAGGAAGAGGATATTGCCAGGGCGCTCGCCAAACAGTTTGGCTTCCCCTACGTCAAGGGACTGGTACGTTATCGTTTTCCAATGGAAGTACTTGATCTGTGCGATGCTGAAACCGCCTTGAGTAAATATATTTTTCCGCTCAAGATTGAGGGAAAAACGTTGCATCTGGCGATGAGCAACCCCCTCGACATCGACCTGCAGAACGACCTGGCCTTTAAAACGGGCCTGAAGATATCCGCCTGTGTTACTTCGCCGGACGAGATAAAAGCGGCGGTGAAAAAAAACTATCTGGTTGAGATTGAAACCTCCGAGGAGGATCGCAAGTGGAATGTGCTGATCATTGATGATCAGGATATCGTGCTTTCGGCGGCAGAAGCGGCCCTGAAGAAAGAAGGTTACAACATCCACAAAGCCGGCAATGGTGCCGAGGGCTTGAAAGTTGCCCTCCAGGTCAAACCGCAACTCATCGTCACCGATGTGGTCATGCCGCGAATGGATGGCATTGAAATGTTCCGTGCCCTGCAGGCCAACCAGGGAGTTTCGGATATTCCAGTGATCGCTTTATCCGCCAAAGCGGCCCCGGAAGAGGAGTATCGTCTGCTGGAGATGGGCTTTTTCGATTTTATCGCCAAGCCGATCAATCCGGTCCGCCTGGCGGCCAGAGTCAAACGGGCGATGCGGTTGATGCAAAAAAAAACTGAATAATAATTATTAAAACTTACGGCAGGTCCATTCCCATGTCCAGGGACTACAACTCCAGCAAACTCTCATCCGAATAGGTCAGACGCTTCAATCCATCGGCTGTCACCCGCCAGGTATTTTCCAACCCGACCGCGCCAAGCCCGGGAAAAACCGCCTTGGGCTCGAAGGCAAAAGTCATATTTTCCTGCAAAAGCTGCTCGTCAAAGCCGCGGGCGATAAAGGGGTATTCATCAACCTCGATGCCGATGCCATGCCCGATGAAGGAGACCTGCGCGCCACCTGCCCCCATAAAATTATCCCCGTAGCCGAGCGCGAGGGCCAGTTCATGACATTGCCGATAAACCTCTCCCCAGCTGATGCCGGGTTTGGCGATGGCAAAAAGCTTTTCCTGAATCTTCACCATGGCATAGTAGGCTTGGCGCAATTTCTCAGGCAAAGGGCCTATCGACAAGGTCCGGGTCTGATCGACCAGGTAGCCTTCGTAAGCGGCGATAAAATCGATGATGATCGGTTCGCTGGCTTTGATTTTTTTATAGCTGGCCCCCTGCCCGACCGCGGGATTCACCCCCAGGCCACCCAGGGGGGCATCAAGATGAGCAGGCGCGGCTGTATCGGTCCCGGAGAAGACATGCCCATAGAAGAGTTCCGCGTTGAAACCGCGAAAACGGATCAGGCCCTGATGGCCGGCCTGACGGGCAAAATGTTCCAGCTCGGCAGAAACGTCCAGGTCAGTTTTACCGACCGCGATCACTGATTTGGCATGCTGATAGATCCGCTCCATGATCAGCGCGCAGTCTTTCATAATGCCGATTTCATATTCGCTTTTCACCGCCCTGACCGAGCGAATGGCAGGGGATGCATCAACGAGTGCGGCAGCGGGGAAGATTTTCTGAAAACGAAGATACTGCTGAGCCGGTAAGACATCCAGTTCCAGGGCTAGTCTGGAGGGCTTTGAATAACCCAACTCCGCCAACTGCTCAGGCAGTTCACGTAACCCCTTGAGGGGCTGAACATTCGGCAAGCCACACTCCATCCGCGCCCGGCCATAATCCCTTCTGACCAGGTAGACCGGCTCCCCTTCGGCGGGTAGATAAAAGACACCCTGCTGGATGGAGCCGGTGAAATAAAACAGGTCGCTGTTCTGGACCAGCAGGGCCGCGTCAAAATCTGCAGCCAGAAGTTTGCCCTGTAAGGCTTGATAGCGAGCACTGAGTTCGTTTGCCGGAGTCAGCCGCATAGCGAAGTGTCCTTTTCATGACGTTTAATAATTTCCCTCATCTGCGTTCAGCAGATGCATGAGATCACAGTCGATTCAGATACCATAGCAGGATATTTTCGGTCAAATTGAAATCGAACCAGGCCACAATTTCATGAGTGGAAACAAAGAAGTGCAAGGAGAACAAAGCCTGCCTAAATATTGGGCAAAGAGGTGGATTCCAGCTGTCTACGCGGGACTGTGAATAAAGCAGCAGGGTTTTTCACAAGCCTATCCACAGAAATTGTGTACAGCAAGGTTAAGCGCCCCACGAGCAGTTTCTTTCCTTTCGATTCTTGTGTAATTTTTGCTACTTAGAGGTTTTCGCAAGGTTAGCCACAATTTCTGCGCTATTCAGTTTGAGGGAGTTTCGGGCCTGTTTATCCCCCGAGAATCTCCTCAATACGCTGATAAATCGCCTGACCGTCCAACAAACCGACTTTAAACAATTTCTCCCCCCAACTATGCGAGCTCTTTTTCAGCGCATCAAACTCCTGCAGAGGATCAGGATTGAGTAAACTGGCAAGAATCAACTGCTGAGTCGTCATTCCGGCCAGACGGGCCTTTTGCAACCGTTCTGGGGAAATGCCCAGCCGCGTGACCAGCTGGTGATCTGCGATAGTGTTACTGAGCTCTTCAGGGTGACCCAATTGTCCCAGATATTTCGGCCCCAGCGCTTCCGGATCGATCGACAGCTGGCTGACAACCTTCTGCCAGCTACCGCTCTGTTGGTAGACTCTGGCGATCTCCGTAACAGAATGACGGCTGCGCGCAGCCAGATCATTGCCAATCCACAATTGATCAGCAGACTGCCCGGACATTTTAGCCTTCACCAACTGTTTTTTATCCAGGTTATAGACCAGCGCCATGAATGAATTTTGTGCCGTGGCAAGAAAATATCGATCAGCCGCGAAGGTCCTCTGGGGATTGAACACCCGCTCCTGAAAACAATGACAGTCGATTGTCGACTCGGCAAACACTTGCAGGGGCGAAAGAAAAATCAGCACGTAAAGAAACGGTTTAGCCATCAGCTCCTCCTTGTCCGAACCTTAGCACAAGAAAGACTGCGGAAAGATGACTTAAGTCAAAAGGATTAATATTCTCAAAGAAGAAAAAGAAGCGTCTGCCCTGCCAGGAATGCCCAACCTGATCGCCGCCGGTCAGCTCTGCAATAATGGCACTGGATGTCCCGTGACTACGGATCTGGAGCAGTACGCCTAAAGACTCCCGCTAATGGGAGGCCTGCCTGATCACTTCACTGATTTGATTTCTGAAGGCTTCCGAAGGGGTCACGGTGATATTCTTTTTACCAATCCTTGCGGTATAGCGGGCATCATCAAGATTCTCCTGGTAGATGCTGGATAGTCGCTCGGAGAGGCTTTGCAATTCCTGAGGACTTACCCCTTTTTCTTCAGCCAGAGTTTTCAAATTCTGCAGCTTGCCGTCTTCAAACCAGGCAACACCAAAGTTTTTCGGCGGCTTGCCGATGAAAACATAGGCTCCATCTTCTTCAGGAATCACCTCAAGCGGCTTGTGAACCCGCTTGGATAGAGTTTCCAGCTGCTCACGAATCCTATCAATTCGATTTGCAGCCAAGCTGGATTCATCCAGCTCGGAGTACTGCGCCTTGGAAAACATTCTGTCGAGAAATCCCATAGATACCTCCTTTCTGACCGGCGACAGAATATTTCAACGGTAATCGGAAATTTGCAAAATGCAAGCCTCTGAGACCAGTTTTTAGCTATTTTCAATCTGAAAAACTCAGAGTGGCATCCGGGTTTCCGGACAGAAACTAGCTAAAGACGACCCCGTTTTGGTTAATAACGATGGTGGGGAGACCGGCGTTTTAAAAAGGAGGCAGAGCCAAGGTCAGGCGTGATCCTTCGCCAGAAACCGCTTGAGAAAGGTTAATTGTTCTTCAGCCAGGTTGGCAAATTGCACCCCCATGCCGGTCGGCAAATGTGGCTTCTTATTCTCCTCGGGGTGATTCAACCAAGCGACCCGCCCCTGACAGGCAAGCCGCTTGTCCTGCTGGGGGAAATTCAACCGCAAAGCTAAAGCGCTGTCGACCGGGAGAAGTTCATCGGTCGCAATGAACAGTCCCCCAGGGCTCAGATTGACTGAGTATTTATCCTTCAGGCAAGCCGTGCTCTGACCATACTGGACCAGAAGTTTGGCGCCAATTCTCCCCAGCTGCCGATCGGTCAGGTGCAGAAACCGACGAGCCACCAACAACAGTTCCGGACGTTTTACCGGACTGTGGATGATGGCGTCACAACCCGCTTCAATACAACGCGTCTCGGCATCGGGGTCGCCTGACTGGACCAGCATAATCACTGGAATCGAACCTAGACTTTGATCTTGCTTGATCCAGCGACAGAGATCAACACCGCGGGCCTCGGTAATCTGCATATCGAGGAAGATCAGGTTTGGCTTGCGCTGAATAACCAGTTGCATGATCTCCTGGGCATTGGACGCCATCAGCAGATCAAACCCTGCGCGATGAAAAAAAGTCCGCTCCAATTCCAGGAACAGCTCAACGTCATCAACCAGAAGAATACTGCGATTTTCCTGCAAATGCTCCATCCGCCGCCCTGTTGATATCTGCGCGAGATTTCAGTTCCAAATAGAAATAATACCAGTTTTTCCCCCAGCTAAAAGCCGTGCCACCTAGCATCCTCATGGTCGAGCGCAGTCGGCTGGATCACCTTTCAATTTCGCCAGTGCGTGCGGCAAGGCGGGCAGCAGGACTTCAAGGTTTTCTTTCACCCCCTTGGGGCTGCCGGGAAGATTGATGATCATCGTCTGACCGCGCACTCCCACCAAAGCCCTGGAGATCATCGCGTGGGGGGTCTTCTTCAAGCTGGCGGCGCGCATCGCTTCAGCCATGCCCGGAATTTCGTAATCGAGGACGGTGGCGGTAGCCTGAGGGGTCAGATCCCGCGGGCTGAGCCCGGTCCCTCCGGTGGTCAGAATCAGGTCAAGCTTTTGTTCATCACTCCAGCTTTTCAGCATCGAAGAAATAGTGACCTGCTCATCGGGAATCACCTGGTAGCAGAGGATTTCCCCCAATCCCCTCACCATCTCACCCAACAGCCGTCCACTCTCATCCTCCCGTTCGCCGCGAGCTCCTTTATCGGAGAGGGTCAAGACGCCGATACGGAATTGTCCGTCGGCCATCGGTCAATCCTCCCCGGCAGGACCGCGGCGCTGCAACTCTATCCGGTCGCCCTTGGCCACAGAACCGGCTTTGATAACCCGGGCAAAAATACCCTCTTTCGGCATCACGCAATCCCCGGCCTGATAATAGATACTGCAACGGGTATGGCATTCCTTGCCGATCTGGGTCACCTCCAGCTCAGCGCCATTTTCCAGGACCAGTAAGGATCCGAGCGGCAGAGTGCATAAATCGATTCCGCGGGTGGTCAGGTTCTCAGCGAAGTCTCCAGGGCCAACATCAAGGCCGGCGGCGCGCATCTTATCGATACTCTCGTCCGCCAGAAGACTGACCTGCCGGTGCCAATCACCGCCATGTCCGTCCCCCTCGAGACCAAAGTTTTCCAGCAATTGACACTGACCAATATCCTTTTTCCGTTCGCCTTTGTTTTGACTGGTGCAGACGGCGATAATTTCTCCGTGCGACATCGAAACTCCCTAATGTGATTTTTTGTTCATCAACATCCGCCGGGCGTTGTTGACGATGGCCTGCGAAACATTTCGGCTTTTCGCGAGTTCTTTAATATCTTTTTCGGTGAGAAAGGTCATAAACCGCATCGCTTTTTGCAGCGGTGTGCGCGGATGGGTGACCAGGGCCTTCTTCATCTCATAATTTTTCAGCCAATCCCGGTTAAGCAGAATAATCCGGATCAAATCATCGCTGGCACTGCGATTTTTGGCGACAGCCAGAACCTCACCTTCGGTGATTCTTGGATTTTTCAACACCGCCGAGCTGACCATCTTATTCGCTTCGCGAATCAGCAGACTGCGCCACTCCTTGTCGCCGGTCTGCGCCATTTTAATCTTTTCCGCCACCGGCATTTCCAGAAGCTCCTGGTACTTGGAAAGTGTTTCCTTTTCAAAGTCACCTAACTCTTCCTCCGAAAGACCAGAGTCTAGCTCATCAGCATCCCCCTCTGGGCATCTGCAGAGTCAGCCTGGTCTGCCGGTTTCGGTTCGGCCGTCGGCTTTGGCTTGGCAGATTTCTGTGGTTCAACCCAGCCCATGCGGATTTTCATCAGTTTATCCGCATTCGGGTTATTGATTATCGCAGTCTTCAGAACCGGCGCCTTGCGCAGGGCCAGATCATTGTAAGACAGCATTTCCAGAACCTCTCCAGAACTGTGCTGCGCCAGGTACATCAAGGTTTTAACCCCGGTCATCCGGTTGCTCAGCAATTCCTGCATGACGACGCGGTCCTGAGTACGGACCCTGGCAATCAAATCGATGATCGCTGGGTGAAGTTCCGGTTGCTTCAAAGCTGCCAGCAGGATCATCGCCGGCAGGGTTTGCAGGGTATTTAATGCTTCCTGCTTTAACTCTTCGTTATCGCCGTTGTAGAACAGGAACAGCACGGTCACCAGGTTGGGACCGGACATCGGCAGCGCACCGCGGGCGGCGGCCATACGTACGCTGTGCCCGCCCCACTGTTTCATTATCCTGGCCACTTCGGCGGGAATTTTGATTTGAACTTTTTCAGTTCCGTTTTGCTGATCGGTCAAGAAGTACCTCTTATCCCTAATTCTGAGTCATCAATTGCACCCTGAGTCCGGCATTTTCGATTGCCACCGCGGCCTGTCGGGCGGTCGTCTGGTCAGCCGTATCAAGAATGAGAAGTTTCCCCTCCATTTCCAGCTCACTGGTCACTGGCGTCAGTTTAACCCCCTGGGAGGCCAGTTTGTTGCGTAATCTGTCCGCCCGCTCGAGATCATGAAACGAGGCCGCATAAAGGGCCCGCTGCTCTCCTCGCGGCAGAATAAATGCCGATTTGACTTTTTTCTTCAGCACAGCCAGCCGCCTGCGGGCCTCTTCGGCCGGGTAGATGCCCTCCTGCAAGCGAATCATCGGGACCATCCCGCGCCCTTCACGCACCTGCGGCTGATAGCCCATCTGCTGCAACTGGGCGGTGGCCGCCTCAAGAGTTGATTTGCTGACGAAAGGTCCCACCTTAAGCTGATAACCTTTGGCAGCGGGAACCTTCTCCTCCGTGGCCGCGGCAACCGGCTGTTCTTTGACCGTTGATTTTTCCGCCACTTCGGCAACCGGTTCGGCTTCGGTCACCTGAGCTGGGTTGGGGGCAACCTCCTCAGACGTTTCCAGCGGCTCGGTGGTTGCAGGGCGAACCGGTATTGAATGCTTTTCCGGCAGACTGAACACGACCGGCTTCTGCTCAGCAGTTTCCGGCAAGTTCTGAAGATAAAAGAAGCCGCCCAGCGCGGCCAGTAAGACCAGACTAAACAGGACTATTTTCAGCAACCTGGAGCTCTGCGCCCGAGCAGAGGCGCTAACCTTGCTCTCGCTGTCAGCGATGGCCGATTCAATCCGACTGAGTTGAGGCCTTTCAGGCGTTTCAGTGGTCCCCGGAGCTGCTGTCGTTTTGCCCGGGTCAGGGGATGCGACCTCTGCTTCAGGCTTGCCGTCTTCTGGCTGTTTCGAATCAATCTGTTGGCTGAATTTTCTTAACAGATCGTCATGCTCGGTCATTATGCCTGTCTCCTGAATAGTGACTGCAACAACTCACCGACCGCTGTCGGCACCCCGCTGTCACGGGGTGCCGGCGGCAATCAGGCTTCGTTAAGTTCAGCCAATATCTTGGCTGTTTGATGGGATGGAACCTCTTCATACTTGGCGAACTCCATCGAAAACATCCCCCGGTCGGAAGTCATCGAACGCAGCTCCGGCGCATAGCGCAGCACCTCGGCCATCGGCACTTCGGCCTTGATCACCTGGCTGTTGGCCTGAGGTTCCACGCCGATCACCTTGCCCCGCCGCGAATTGAGATCGCCGATGACATCTCCCATGCAATCATCCGGGACGGTGATCTCCATCGCCATGATCGGCTCAAGCAAAATCGGTTTGCATGCCTCCATCGCTTTTTTGAATGCCATAGAGCCGGCGACCTTGAAGGCCATCTCCGAGGAATCGACCGAATGATGCGAACCATCGTAGAGGGTGACCTGGAGATCGACGACCTGATTTTTGGTCAAGGGACCGGTTTTCATCGCTTCGACGATTCCCTTATCAACCGCCGGGATGTAGTTACGCGGCACCACCCCGCCGACAACCTTATCGACAAATTCGTAACCTGAACCACGTGGCAAAGGCTTGACCTCGATCCAGACATCACCGAACTGACCACGCCCGCCCGACTGCTTTTTATATTTACCCTGAACCTTGGCCGAAGCACGAATGGTTTCCCGATAAGGAACCTTCGGCTCCTTGAGAATGACATTGGCGCCGTATTTGCGTTTCAACCGCTCGACGGCAACTTCGAGATGGATCTGCCCCATTCCGGATAAAACCATCTCTTTGGTCTCGTCATCGCGCGTCACCCGAAGGGTGGGATCCTCCTCCATCAGCCGCTGCAGACCGGTATAGATTTTATCTTCATCCCCTTTGCTTTTCGCCTCAAGGGCGAAGGAGATGATCGGTTTGAGGGGCACCAGCGGTTCGTACATGATCGGCTCTTTGAGGTCGCAGAGGGTGTCGCCGGTGGCGGTCACCTTGAGCTTGGGCACGGCAATAATATCACCGGCCGCGGCCAGGTTCAGCGGAGCCTGATTTTTCCCTTCCAGCTCAAAGATATTGCTGATCCGCTCTTTTTCATCTTTATTTGGATTGTAAACCACGGTGTCGGCCGCCAGGGTTCCTGAATAAAGGCGCATCAGCGACAATTTGCCGGCGTAGGGATCATTGATGGTTTTGAACACCATCGCAGAAAAGGGTTCTTCTTCGCTCGGCTGTCGTTCAACCGGCTCATCGGTCCCCGGCTTGACACCGATCTGAACCCCCTTGTCGACCGGTGACGGCAAACAGGCGACAATATAATCGAGCAGCTGACGAATACCGATATTGGCTGTTGCGCTGCCACAGAAGACCGGTGTGAAGACTCCGGTCAGGGTGCCTTCGCGCAAGCCACGGAGAATCTCTTCTTCGGTCAGGGTTTCGCCTTCGAGATATTTTTCCATCAGTTCATCATCCGACTCGGCGACGGCTTCGAGCAGCAGTTCGCGCAGGCGTTCCGCTTCAGCCATCAGCTCCGCCGGGATGTCAACTTCATCGTAAGTGCCCTTCTCATCATATTTATAGAGGCGGGCGCGCATTTTTACCAGATCGACGGTGCCTTTGAAGTCCGCCTCTGAACCGATCGGCATCGTAACGATTACGCCGCGGGCACCGAGCGATTTTTCCATATCATCGACAGCTTTGAGAAAATCGGC
>CAMYNR010000061.1 GCA_947259715.1 uncultured Desulfuromonadales bacterium | reverse complement strand
GTATCACAACTGGCCCGCTGCTTGAGGTTATAGCTGGTGGCGGTGATATTGAGCTGCACCTGACAGCCGGAGGCGACGGCGAATTTCTGCGCGTAGCGCGCGGCCCCCATCAGCTCTTCGTAAAAGCCGCGGCTGGTATAGTCGGAAGTTTCGAAAAATTTCGGTGCGGCAACCACCATGATGATGCTGATCATGGAGAGCACGATCACCAGCTCAACCAGGGTAAATCCTGGTGATTTGCCGCTAAAGATGGTCATTTCACCAACTCTTCCCCAAGGAGGCTTTGGTCTGGGGTGTACCGATATTCTCGGCTGACAACACCGTAATGATATAGGTATCCGCTGCGGTACAATCGTTGTCGCCATTTTCGTCGAAACAGATCTGGGCAGAATTGGTGGTGCCTGCATACCAATTATCCGGCGGGTCATCGATGGCGGCCAGCAAACTGGCGCCATTGGTCACCGGAACATGCCCGGGTTTGCCGACGATGCCCTTTGCCAGATTGATCGCTGCAGCCCCTTGCGCAGCAACATAAACCCGATTGGCTGTTCCTTTTTTCGCATCGTCCTTCACATCCACGAACTTTGGTACGGCAACTGCGGCGAGCAATCCAAGAATAACAATAACCATTATCAGCTCGATCATCGTAAAGCCGTTCTCATCAGGGCACACCAAGCCACCTCGTTCCTTTCCAGACTCTGTTCCTCGAATAAAAATGGCCCCGTTCAGGGGCCATTTCCATAACAGAAGGCTTACCCGCCTTCTAAATAGGGCACCCTGCTTACCACGATTTTGACAAAGTCGCTTTCGCTGAACCCGTCTCACCAGAGGTCACGGGAATTGTGTAGGTTGTTCCGCTGATTGTGCTGGCGATGGTTGCAGCACTGGCAGCCCAATCAGCTGGAGGGTCATCCATCGCGCCACGCAGAGTCGCCCCATCGGTCACAGCAGTCAGCCCTTTACCCACCATATTGGCGGCAAAGTTGATCGCGGCTGCTGATTGGGCCGCTGCGTAGACCCCGTCGGCCTGAGCCACGGCCGCTTCGGTTTTCATGTCGACAAACTTAGGTACGGCGACCGCAGCCAACAGGCCGAGGATAACGATAACCATAATAAGTTCGATCATGGTGAAACCTTTTTCGTTGTGTATTCTAGCCATTGCCTCTTCCTCCATCTCGTTGTGATTTAGCCGTTTTGGTTTGAAGACCTTAGGTCTTTTGTTTATTTACCCACACTAATAAGCATTATCCATACCAAATTATTTACGACATGTCATTAACTATCTCTTAACCGCAGTCGACAAATCCCACATCGGCAGAAAAACGCCAAATGCAAGAATCAGCACCATGATCCCCATAAAGATAATCAGGATCGGCTCAATGGCGCTGGTCAGGTTTTTAATCTCGTGCTGTACCTCGCGTTCGTAAAAACCAGCGACATCGATCAGCATCTTGTCGACCATGCCGGTCTCTTCACCGACAGCCAGCATCTGCAGCACCAGGGGCGTGAACAGCTTGGTGTTGGTGGCGCTGCGGGTCAACGTTTCGCCCCGCTCGATGGCACTGCACATCTCTTCGATCTTCTGTTGCACCCAGGGGTTATCCACGGCCATACCGGTCAATCGCAGCGACTCGACCAGCGGCACCCCTGAGGAGATCCCCATGGACAGCGAGCGGGAAAAACGGGTCAGGGTAGCGCGCAGCAGGATGCTGCCAAAAATCGGTGTGCGCAGCTTTAAACGTCCCCAGATGATTCGCCCTTTTGTGGTCTTGACGTAACGCTTGAAGCCGAAGATCGCTCCGCCAACCCCCAACAGAATCAGCCACCAGTAGGCTTGAGCAAAGGTCGATATCCCCATGAGAATTCGGGTCGCCAAAGGCAACTCGACGCCGGCGCCGCTGAAAACCTTCTCAAAGGCCGGCACAACATACAGGCTGATGACGGCGACCGCTCCGGCCATCGCCATAACGACGAAGGAGGGGTAGCGCAGCGCCGACTTGACCTGATCATTGGTCTGCTTTTCCTGGTCGATATATTCTCCGATCTGGATAAAGGCGTCATCCAGATGTCCGGAGCTCTCGCCGACCCTGATCATGCTGATGAACAGCTGAGAAAATATCTTGGGATGCTGTTTCATCGCCGCGTTGAACTCGTGACCCGCTTCGATCTCATTCACCACACTTTGCAGAACCTTGCTGAATGCCTTGTTCGGGGTCATCTCGATCATTCCGCGTAGTGAGCGGATAATCGGCACGCCGGCACGCAGCAGAGTCCCCATCTGCTGGCAGAAGAGGATCAACTCGTCCGGCTTGATCGCTGCCTTAAAGCTGGGCAGCTTCTCCAATAGGGAGGCTTTTACCGGCTTATCTTGAAGCTGAGCGATCTTGACCGGCGTCATCCCCTTGTCGCGCAGTTGACCTAAGACAGCGTCCGAAGAGGCCGCGCTCAGGGTTCCCTTGACCAGGCCCCCGTTAGAGTTTCGCGCTTGGTATTGAAAGTTAGCCATCCGCTAGGATCCACTTTCTGCCGTCAGCCAAAAAGCCGCTGTCAATATACCGACAGCCCGACCTTTGTCTTCATGTGAGCTGGTCAAGGTTTCGACACCAGAGAAATTTCAGCCAGGCCGTTCTCACCTTCCGTGCCGCTGCTGGCTTCGATAAGATCTTCCTCAGCTGCCTTAGTATTTTCATCTTCCAGGCCCGGCCCTTCATCAATCTGTCCGGAAATACGCAGCACCTCCTCCATGGTGGTGATCCCCTGCATGGCGTATTTAAACGTGCAGATCGCCAGGGTTTCGAATCCGGCCTGCTGCTTGGCCAGATTGGCGAATCCGGCGCTGTCGCCCCGGCGCAGGGCATCAGCCAGAAGATGGTCGATGCGCAGCAGCTCAAAGACGCCGATCCGCCCCGAATAGCCGGTCTGGTTGCAGGCGGAACAGCCCGAGCCTTTGACAAAGTTTGCCCCACGGGCCAGCTCTGGCGCCTCTGAGCGGATCCAGGTCTGCTCGGCCGGCAACAGCGGAGCCTCGGCTTTGCAGCTCTCGCAGACCCGGCGCACTAGTCGCTGCGCCAGGACTGCGGCCAGGGCGCTGGCGACCAGAAATCCCTCGGCGCCCATGTCGAGCAGGCGAATCGCGGTACTGATGGCGTCGTTGGTGTGCAGGGTGGAAAACACCATATGCCCGGTCATGGCGGCGCGCAGGCCGATCTCGGCGGTCTCCTGATCGCGCATTTCACCGATCAAGACAATATCGGGATCCTGGCGCAGAGCGGCCCGCAGCACCCGGGCAAAGGTCAGGCCGATCTTGGCGTTCACCTGCACCTGGTTGATGCGCGGCAGGCGGTATTCGACGGGATCCTCGACAGTGATGATCTTCTTCTCCGGGAAATTCATCTCGTTGATCGCTGAGTAAAGCGTGGTGGTCTTACCGCTGCCGGTCGGGCCGGTGACCAGCACCATGCCGTGAGGGCGCTTGATGAAGTTGCGAAACGGGTTGACGATACGCTCGGGCATACCGATCTGATCGAGCTTGAGATTTCCGCCCGACTGGTCGAGCAGGCGCATGACCACCGACTCGCCATTCTGCAGCGGCATGGTGGAGAGCCGCACGTCGAGGGCCTTGCCGCGAACCTTGATCTGAAAGCGGCCATCCTGGGGCAGGCGCTTCTCTGAAATATCCAGGCCGCACATTAATTTAAGCTTCGACACCAGCGCGCTGGCGATCTTTTTTTCGTTCATCACGTGCTCATTGAGCACGCCATCGATCCGTTGGCGGATTCTCAACTCTTTGGTGTCCGGCTCGATATGAATATCGGATGCACCCACATGGGCGGCATCTTCAAACAACGAGTTGAGCAAGCGGACCACCGGAGCATCGTCGAGGCCGATCTCCTCGGCCCCGTCGGTCGCCTCGTCGTCCATTTCGGCACCAAGTTCAACCGCAAGATTCAGGAGGTCATCGGTTTTCCGGTAAACCGTGTCAATGGTCCGCAACAGGTCGGTTTCCCGCACCACGGCCATGCGGAAAGGCCGCTTGAGAAATTTACTCAACTCATCATAGGCATAGAGGTTGGCCGGATCGGCCATGGCGATCAGCAGCTCATTGCCATCATCGGCAATGACCAGGGCGCGAAAGCGCCGTGAGATGGTTTCAGGAAGAGCGAGCGGCACCCGCGGGTCGAGCTCGTAGCTGGTCAGCTCGACATATTCAACTTCAAGCTGCTTGGCCAGACACTGCAACAGCTGGCGGGAGGAGACGAAGCCCAGCTCAATGAGGGTATCCCCAAGCTTGGTGCCGGTCTTCTTCTGGGTCGCTAGGGAGAACTCGAGCTGTTCCTGGGAGATCAAGCCTTCTTTGATCAGCAGTTCGCCAATGCGGATTTTTTGCGCACGAGGTCGGTTCATGCCCGGAATCGTCTCACTCGCCAGCCGGTTGCGGTCTGACACTGAAATTCCCCTGCCAGCCGAAATCGGCGTTATCATTGAGGGCATCGAAGCGCTGGCGGGCATTCTGCCGCAGCCGGTCCCAGCCGGACTGCCCCTGCACCACGATCGGTCGCAACAAGATCACCAGCTCGCTCTTGGTCGCCTCGGTTTTGCTATGGCGGAACAGCGAACCGAGCAAGGGCAGGTCCCCCAGCAGCGGCACCCCGGCGACGTTGCGCGCCTTGTTGTTTTTCATCAGCCCACCGATCACCACCACCTGGCCGCTTGCGGCACGGACGATGCTGTCCGACTCCCTAACGCTGCTGAAAGCCAGCGGCAGAACCTGCGGGTTGCTGCCGACAGTGACAACCTTCTGCTGGTCGGTAACCTCGCTGACGGTGGGATGAATATGCAGAGTGACCACCCCGGAAGCATCGATCTGCGGGGTGACGTCAAGGGCAATTCCTGAGAAAAATGGCGTCAGGGTGATATCCAGGGAGGTGTTGGAGGTGGTGCCGGTCACCGTATCGCTGGACACATCGGTGACAAAGAATTCATCATCCCCGACCTTTATGACCGCCTTCTGATTGTTGACGGTTGAAATTCTCGGGCTGGAGAGCACCTGCACATCGCCCTGGGTCTCGAGCAGTTCGATAAACGCAGAAAAGTCTTTGTATTTCAGCGCGGCGGCAAAAGCCCCGCCAAAAGCCGATGTCACATCGCCAGCCAGGTCGGTCAGACCGATCGGGTCAAACAAGCCGGTCTGACCGGCCAGTTCGGAGATACCCGAGTTGAGCAGGGTGCCGCCGCCGGTCTGGGCCAAACCACCTTCGATCGAACCGGCGGTGGGGAGTGCGGACCAGTTGATTCCGCTTTGGAAACCGTCATTCAGCACCACCTCAAGAATCTTGGTTTCGAGGATCACCTGCCGGACCAGGTTGCCCTGGAGAACTTCAAGGTAATTCTCGACATCGCTCAGTTCCTGGGGCAAGGCCCGGATGATTACCAGGTTGCCCTGGGGATGAACCACCACCTGCCGGCCGTTCTGATTGCCGACAATGGCATTGAGCGCCGTTTCCAGCTCGACCCAGAAGTCGGAGCTGGTCTGGGTGTCGATTTCACTGCCGGAAACCGACTCGCTGACACCCTCCTCACCCCCACCGGCCTGGCTGACCTGGCCGGAACTGATCCTGGTTTTGGAAATCCCCTTGCGGCTCAGATTGAGATAATCGACTTGATAAATCCGCGATTGAATTCCCCCGGGCAAAATCTGATAGCCGCCACCGGTGCGACGATACTCATAACCGTAGACGTTGCGCATGATATCCATGACCTCGGTCACGGTAACATTTTTCAGGGCGACGGTGACCTCGCCTTCGACCTCGGGATGCACAACCATGTTGGTGTCGGAAAATTCCACCAGGCCAAGGAAAAATTCGCGGGCTTGAATACTGTTGGCGGAAATATTGAACCGAGCCTCCTCAGGCGCAACTATTTCTGCAGATTGCGGGGTCTCAGCTGCCCCCCCCTGGATCATTTGCCGTTGCTGGGCTGTGGGCGGGCTTTCCAAAAGAAAATCGGGTGCCTGCTCTTGTGCGAACCCCGACTCAACTGCATCTGGCAGCTCTGGGCGTCCCCCCTGCTTCGGCAACTGGGCGCAGGAGGTCAGCAGCAAGATCAACAAAAATGATACAAAATGGAGACCCGCCTGAGAAAACTGACTCTTCATCACAACTATTTCTCTTCCCCGCTGGAGATCACCGGTTCAACAACCTGACTTTTCGCTAACTTCAGGTCGACCAATGTCCCGCGATAATTCAAGGTAACGCTGTAGAGGCCGATCGCAACAACCTTTGCCCTGTCAACGGATTGACCCACCTTAACAGCTCTCCCATTAATTACTGCAAATTCTCGGCCGGCCGAGACGACAATCGTCTGCACCGCCCAGGTTGGCATCTCTTCCGGCTCGATTTCGGTGACGATCGGCTCCGCCGGGGTAAAGTCATGCGGCCGCAGCGGATCCGGGATTGCGGCTCCGGTCGCGCTTTGCGCCAGGCCAAAAACACTCAGGATCAGGCCACAAATAATCACCCTGCGGTAGACGATATTTCTTATAAAAGCCTCAAACACCGATCCACCCTTCCGCCAGGCTCATAGTGGTCACCGTCAAAGTAATGCGCGCGGTCGGATATTCCAGCAGCTCGATGTCGAGACCTTCCCAGAAAACTCTTCTCGGCAAAGTTTCGAGCTTTTGAAAAAATTCCAGGGCATCGCGGTAACTGCCTTCGAACTGAAACTCCACCGCATGGCGGAAGACCCGCTGGGCAACGATCGGCTGCTTGGCCTCTGCTTCGCTCAGGGGGGGCCAGGGCTCGGTCGCCAGTTTGGTCAGGCTGACCAGACTGAGAGATGGCTGTAATGAAAGAATATCCTCAAGGATGCCGGCCATCTCCTTTGGGGGGACCAGATCGAGGATTGCGCCCTTAAGCATCCCTTCAAGCTGATTGAGGTCCTCTCTGAGCTGGGCGAGCTCCAGGCGACTTTCCCGGTCAGGATCCTCACTGCTTTTCAGGGCAAAGATTTCCACCTGCGCCTGCAGTGCAGAGGTGTTCGCCTTGGCCGCGACGATCTGCTTGGCGGTCTCTTTATTCCGCTTCAGGGCCGGCTCAATCAACAATTGATTGCCGCCCAGGATCACGGCGACCAGCAAAGTGCCGAAAACAATCATCCGCTCGCGCAGTTCACGCTGGTCAAATTGTTCCAACAGGCTGCGGATCTTCTCCATGAGCCGCTTAAGACCCTTCATCGCTCTCTCCGGCATACTTGGTTTCCATGAAAAATTCGACCTTGGCGGTATTATCCTTCGAGCGCAGAATCCTGAATTGGCTGAACTCCACCCCGGCAAAACTGCCATCCGCAGAGAGACGTTTCAGGTAACGGGGCACGAGAGCCGGATCGGTAGCGGACCCTTCGAGGATCATACTTCTAGTTTTCCCACCAAAAGAAATCCTGCGCAGCCAGAGGCCACCGACCTTTTGCCTGCCAAGCGCCTCGAGGTAGGTGGAAAAACCTCCCGATCGTTCGACCTGACGTGCTGAAAGAAAATCGATGAGCGGTTTTTTTGCCTCTTTTTCCGTCGCCAGCCGGGCAATTTCATTCTCCAACAGCTGACTCTTTTCCTTGGGGGCGATCAAAGCCTGCAACTCGGCGATATTCCCCGTCAGGCGCTTTTCCTCCTTTTGCAAATTAGCAAGCTGATTTTCCAGTCCCACCGCCTGATAGGCAATAAAGCCATAGACACTCAGCACCAGAAGCAGCAATGTGCCAGCAATAGCCAGCATTCTGATTGCCGGAAGGGGATCTTTTTTCGGATGAAATTCAGGTTGATAGAGGTTTATCTGCTGCTTCATTCCAGCCTCTCAACCCCTCTCAGAGCGGCCCCGATCGCCAGGGAGCAGCGAGCCTGCATTTCTTCCGTCAGCGACTCGCCCCCGGCGATGACCTCATTCAACTGCAGGAAGCGGACATCGGCCCCCAACAGCTCATCCAGGTGTGAAATCAGCTGAGGAATGGATCGCTCCATCTGAACCACCAGCAGGTTAAAGATCGGTGTCAGCGCCGAGCTGCGCTCGTAAAAATCGAGAGTGCGCTGAACCTCAAGGCCAATGGTGTCGAGCAGGTCGGTCAAAGCAGCCCCCTGGCCGTCCTCTCCCGGAAGATGGGCATCGCTGAGATCGTAAAGCTGATCCAGACCGATCTGAATACTGCGGGTCGCATAGATCTGTCCTTCCCGAACCACCATGATGACCCCCTGCTCCGGGCCAAAAAACAGGATTGCGACACCTTTCTGCGCTTCTGGCAGCAAGGCGGCGACATTGCGCATCATCAGTTCAGGGATATCGATTGCCTCCACCTCGAGCTTTGAATCATGGAGAAAGTCGACTCTTTTCTGCACCTCCTCACGCCGGCTGGCGACGACAAAGGCAATGGCTTCCTGGCCACGCGAGGGGACCTCGAACAGGTCGATGATCGCCTGATCTATGGGATAGTCGATCAATTCTCCGATCTGCCAACGGACCGCTTCGGCCTTTTCATTTTCGGCAACATCGGGCGTTTCGACCTGGAGCAGATCATAACTGCCCAGGGCCATGCCGCCGACACAGGGAAAAGAGTCCAGATCGTGACGACTGATCAATTCCTGGACGGAGCGGTTGCGGCCACGACCTTTTTCCGAAAAAGCAAAATCGCAGCACGCCAGTCGTGGAGTACCAGCCTCTTCCAGAACCACCAGAGCGATGCCGACGCCATTCTCCTGCTCCCAGAGCCCCACCAAACCTTTTGACTTTTGGTCTTTCTTTCCGAACAGTTGCAGAGCAGCCTCCACCCTGGAGAGTATAGCCAGCCAAACTAATTAGAAGCTTTACCTTAAATTTTACTTACCTTAGCCAAAAGATTAGCAAACGCTAAACGAAAAATCCAGTATTTTTCTTACCCTCAGGACATTTCATGGATGAATCGCTCAGAAGAATCCGTGATATCAGGTACTTTTAAGTGAGAGCAGACTGAACACCTGGCTTCGCCGTTGGGAGTACCACCAGGAGGGCGCTGAAGCGTAGACTCAAACTTCACCAGGGAATGGCCAGGTAGGCAATGGAGGGCTAAAGCAGCGTAGATAATTGAGAAGAGAAATAAAAAGGGCACCCCACCAGGTGCCCTTTTAGAATAAACGCTGAATCGAAAACGTTTCTATAAATTACAGCTTATTTGCCTCTTCCGATAAAAATGAGGCCACCCCCGCTCCGTCCGGCACCATTCCTTTGTCACCCTGATTCCAACCGGCCGGGCAGACTTCGCCATGCTTTTCGTGGAACTGCAGCGCATCGACCATCCTCAGCATTTCATCGATGTTCCGCCCCAGCGGCAGGTCGTTCACCACCTGATGGCGAACAGTGCCCTCCTGGTCAATCAGGAATGAGCCGCGGAAAGCCACCCCTGCTGCGTCAAACTCAACGTCGTAATCCCGACAGATCTCGTGCTTGACATCCGCGACCAGCGGGTACTTGACTTCGCCAATGCCACCTTCATTGATCGGCGTATTGCGCCAGGCGATGTGCGTGAACTGCGAATCGATGGAACAGCCGATCACCTGGACTTCGCGCTTTTCAAAATCGGCGATGCGATGACTGAAAGCAATCAACTCGGTCGGGCAGACAAAGGTAAAATCGAGGGGATAAAAAAACAGCACGATATACTTGCCTTTATAATCGGACAGGCGGAATTCGCTGTTAATCGAGCCGTCGGCCATCACGGCAGTTGCAGTAAAGTCCGGGGCTTGCTTTCCGACCAGTACGCTCATTTCAATCTCCTTTTTTACGTCTGCTGGTAAGTAGATATTGTCGATAAATGGAATGCCGATAGTCTAGCGATTTATGTCTTGCTGTCAAGACAATTATGACCAGACTGGTTACCAATTCGCCCTACTTCTAGTCAGAGAGCTTTTTCTTCCGGCTGCGCGGATGCGCCTGATCATAAACATCGGTCAAGTGGGCAAAGCTGACCTTGGTATATTTCTGCGTCGTCGACAGCGAGGCATGGCCGAGCAACTCCTGAATCGCCCGCAGATCGGCGCCGGCATCGAGCAGATGGGTGGCAAAGGAATGGCGCAGGGCATGCGGTGTCACATCGGTCGGCAGATTCAAGCTCAGCAGACGCTTCTTCAAGTTGCGTTGAATACTCCGGGCACTGAGGCGGCCACCGCGATGATTCAGGAACAACGGCTGCTCGCAGGCTGCCGGCGGCAGCTCCTGCAGATAGAACTCCAGGGCAGCGCAGGCGGCGCGGCCGACCGGCAGCAGCCGCTCCTTACCGCCTTTCCCCAGCACCCGCAGTTGACGCTGCTGCAGATCGAGGTCGGCGCTGTCAAGTCCGGTCAATTCACTGATCCGCAAGCCACAGGAATAGAGCAACTCAAAGATCGCCAGATCGCGTAGAACCAGCAGTCGCGGCCCGGCCATCGGCCGGTCGAGAAGATGACCGGCCTGCTCGGCGCTTAACACCTGGGGCAGATACTCTTCCCGGCGGGGCGTCGACAGGCTATCGGCAGGCGAAGTTTTGAGTCGCCCTTCCCGCACCAGAAAACGGAAAAAGGTGCGCAGCGCAGAGAGTTTGCGGCCGACGCTGCTGCGGCTGCAGCTCTTGTGAAGCTGCGCCAGATAACGCCGGAGCAGTAACAGATCGATCTGCTTCAGCCAGCCGTCCGCCGGTCCGGAATAGCCGGCTTGCTGTTCGAGAAACTGCCAGAACTGTAGCAGGTCACCCTGATAAGCTGCGATGGTCTTCTCAGCCAGGTTGCGCTCAAGTGCGAGATGGCGGCAGAACTCCTTAATCAGCTTTTCCACAGGGACTCACTTTACCGGCAATGCAGGCGAGCACCGGCAGGGCCGTCGATTGACGCCCCCTGCCCGGCATGTCATACTCATCGTTCATATATTGTGATGTCTGTTGTACCCATCCAGCCAAGCGCTTGAACGGCGCCGATGACCAACTGAAATTCAATACCCTGGAGATCTTTCTGCCTATGTGGTGTTTCTGGTTTAGCCTGCTGCTGATCATTCTGGCCGTCCTGCTGGTTCTCGATCTGTTGATTGTCATGCTCAGTTATAGCATGTGCTGGTACGAGTATGCCAACGCCAGACCGGAACTGATGAACAACCGCCTCAGCGGCAAGAATATCCGCCTGGTCTGCTCTTTGATCCTGCAGGAAACATTTTTCAATTTTCTGACCCTTTCGGTGCTCCCTTTCGGTATTTTCAACCCGCGCTGCCATCCCCGCAAACGGGGGGAGACACCGGTTCTGCTCCTGCACGGTTTATTCAACAACCGCGCCAGCTGGTTCTGGTTCAAATGGCAGCTCCGCAAACAGGGCTTCGGCAACCTGGCAACGGTCAATCTCTCCTCCTGGCACAGCGAAGAGGTGCTGACCGAAATTGTCGCGAAAAAGGTTGACGAGCTGCGCCATCGGCTTGGAGTGGACAAGGTCCACCTGGTCTGTCATTCGATGGGCGGCATCATTGCCCGCAACTACATGCAGCAGCGCGGTGGCGCGGCCAAGGTTGACCGCTGCGTTTTCCTGGGGTCTCCCCATTTCGGTTCAAAGCTGGCCCCCTTCGCTCTTTCCCCCCTCGGCCGGGTGCTGATTCCAGGCTCCGATTTCCTCCTCCGGCTGGCAGCAGCACCGCTCCCGGAGGGAGTGCTGGTGAGTAATATCTTCACGATAAAAGACAATATGGTCGTTCCAAACGCCAATGCCTGCCTGCCCTGGGGACGCGGCATCGAACTGGATGGTCTGGGGCATACCGCGCTGCTCTATCGTCGCGCGGCGGTGCAGGCGGTCATTGACGCCTTAAGTGGAAAGGATCAGAGATGATCAAAGAGCTCAGTATTCACACCGAGCAACAGGCCCAGCTGCTGGAAATTACCGCAATGGTGCAGACTGTGGTGCAGCAGTCTGGTGTCAAGGAAGGCCTGGCGATGCTGTTTGTTCCGCATACCACCGCTGCCGTCACGATCAACGAAAATGCCGATCCGGATGTCGCCACCGACCTGGTCCAGGGCTGGCACAAACTGATTCCTCTGCAGGACAACTATCTCCACATGGAAGGGAACAGCGCAGCGCATATCAAAAGCTCTGCGAATTCGACGGCCCGCGCAGCAGGCGCCTGCAGATCAAAATCGTTCAAGGCTGATAAAGTGACCAACAGCGACAAGGCCCAGCATAATCGCGTCAGCCTGCAGCGCCTGGAAAGCTATCAGACCGATCGGGTCGCGGCAGCGCTGACGGCCCTGCTCGAACCCCTCGGTGGCATGGCCAATTTCGTCAAGCCGGGGCAGAAGGTCTTACTGAAACCCAATCTGCTGGCTGGAAAGCCCCCGGAAAAAGCGGTCACAACCCACCCGGAAATTGTTCGGGCGGTCATTGAGCAAGTCCAGACAGCCGGCGGAATCGTCAGCGTCGGCGACTCTCCCGGCATTGGCAGCCCCGCCCAGGTCGCCCGCAAAGCTGGCATCGCCGAGGTCATCGAAGAGACCGGGGCTCAATTTGCCCGTTTTGCAGACTCGGTGAAAATTGCCCCAAGTGGCCGCACCTTTCATGAGCTGGAGGTGGCGCGGGATATTCTCGAAGCGGATGTCATTATCAATCTGCCCAAATTGAAAACTCATCAGATGATGGGCCTGACCTGCGCGGTAAAAAATATGTTTGGCGCGGTTGTGGGTCTGCGCAAACCGCGCCTGCACCTGCAAGCGGGAACCGACAAAGGTTTTTTCGCCCTGATGCTGCTGGAGCTTTGTGAGCAGCTGAGGCCAAGCTTGAATATTGTTGATGGGGTGATCGGCATGGAAGGCGAAGGCCCGGGCAGCGGCGATCCGGTGCCGATCGGTGCCCTGCTCGCCGGCAGTCACGCCCAAGCGGTCGATACGGTGGCCACCGAACTGGTCGGGATGAAGCCAGAACAGGTCTGGACCCAACAGCAGGGGCTGGCCACTGGCCGTCCCTACTGTGTGCTGTCTGAACTGGACCTCTTTGGGCCCGCCTTGGGTCAGCTGCAGATCGGCAACTTTCGCCCGGCTAAATCGACCGACGTCAATTTCGGCCTGCCCGGTTTTCTGAAAAAGCCGCTCAAGCAGTCACTGACGGCAAGGCCGGTTGTCGAGCGAAATTTGTGTAAGCTCTGCAGCGATTGCGTCAAGCATTGCCCACCGGAGGCGATGCAGATTGCCGGCAACCGGCTGCAGATCGACTATGAACGCTGCATCCGCTGCTTCTGCTGCCAGGAACTCTGCCCGCATGGCGCCCTGGTCACCAAGCAGGGGCTGCTGCTGCAACTGAGCAGCTTCTTGCGCGGTTCTTAATCAACTACTCCGAATAAAAGAAGCGACTGGCAATGTGCAATCACCAGTCGCTTCTTTTCAAACAGGAAAAAAGGGTGAACAGATCAGCGGACCTGAACCACCTCTTTGACCTCGGGGATATTCTCAACCAGAGTTTTTTCAATCCCCATTTTCAGGGTCATGGTCGACATCGGGCAGGAGCCGCAGGCGCCGGTCAATTTGACGCTGACAACACCATCCTCTGAAACATCAACCAGCTCGACATCGCCGCCGTCGGCCTGCAGGGCGGGACGCACCTGGTTTAGAACTTCTTGAACACGCTCTTTCATGAAAGATTCCTCCACTGTATAGATTGATTTTTCTAAGTATAGCGCCCAACTCGCGACGCCGGCAAGCCGGGAATTCAAATCATTCCCAGCGGCAGATTGATATCCTGGATTTTTCTGGCGCAGACCAGTTCCGGCTGGCCAACATTCTTCCCCTGCACGAGAACCTTGAAACTTTCGCCCATGCCGGCATCCGGCATAATCAGGTTTTTCAGCGTCATGCGCAGCGCCTGGGCTTTTTTCGGGTCGGTCTCGCGCATCTGCAGCTCGATAAGCGCCTCAAGAAAACCCATGCCGAGCAGAAAACGGTATTGCTCGCCGAAATAAAGGTCTGTTAGTCCCTGCTGCTGGCCAATCTTCTGCAGCGCGGTAAAATCGACATGGGCGGTGATATCCTGACAGCCAGGCCGCTGGTAGGGATTTTCATTTGACTGGTGCCGATAGTAGCAGAGCAAGGTGCCGTTGCGGCGCAGCGGCGAAAACAGCTCGGCAGCCGGATAGCCATAATCGATGGTCAGAATAAAACCTTTATCCAGCAACCCAGCGACCTGGCGCATCCAGTCGAGGGCCCGCAGGTTGACCTCACCCCGATTGCCCTCACAGAGCTCTGTCCCGATCAGCTGAAAATAATCGCCGATCGCCTCCGTCGACGGTGCGCGCAGCTCTTCGACGAACCCTGCATCACTGTTGACGACAAAAATCTCCCGCAGCTGGCCATCGGTTTTATCGACCAGGTGGACGGGAAAAGCATCGACCAGTTCGTTGCTTAAAAAGCAGCCCTGCATTCCCTGCAGCTGATCCAGCTCGCACCAGATAATGCGACCGTTTTCCACATGCCGCTTGAGGTTGTTGGCCTGCCCACGCTGGTGGTCAGGGCTGATCTCGACGATTTTATACTGCAGAGCCTGGTAAAACTCCGGAGCCTCCTCGGCCAGCGCATCAAGAATATCGAGGCAGAGGTGCCCCTCCCCGGCGCCCTGCTCGGCAACAACAAAGTCGCCCCGACCGAGCAGCTGCCACATCTGTTCGAGCTGGCGCGCGATCAGTCGTCCAAACAGACTGTGCACACTTGAAGAAGTGAAGAAATCGCCCTGTTTGCCTATTCGGTTGCGCGGAGAAGTATAGTAGCCATACTCGGGATGATAAAGACAGGCCTCCATAAACTCGGCAAAGGTCAGCCCTCCCGCCTTTTCAATCCGCGCGGTTAAAAGATCCGCAAGCTCTGTACTGCCGTCAACCTCTGTCATGCCAGCCACCCTGAATAGAATACAAATTGCCAGAAAAAGCGGGATTATAACCAGCCCCGAGGAAAAAACACAAGAGCGGCCCGGACAGAACCTATGGAGCGCCTTTGGTGACAGGGTAATTACGCAGCTGCCAACCCCAGATACCGCCGTAAAGATTGTAAATTGGCCCGTAACCGGCCTGGGCCAGATAATTTGCAACCTTCGCGCTTCGGGAGCCGACCGCACAGTAGATCAGAATCGGCTTATCCCGGGGGATCTCCTCAGTTCGCCTGGCGACCTGATCAATGGGGATCAGGGTGGCATCCGGCAGGCGGACCTGAAAATATTCCTGCGGCGTACGAACATCCAGGAGGAAGGTCCCCTGGTTCTGCTCGAGCAGCTCACGCGCCTGCACCGCAGAAAGATTTTCCACCGGCAGGGCACTTGCCGGCCCGGCCAACAGGAAAAAGAAAAGCAAAGCTCTGAAAATCGTTTTCAGCATGAGAATATTGACCTCCGCATGTTGTCTGTCTCACCATTATATGCAATTTCCCATATATTCACCAGGGGGAATTTTGCAACGCTTGAACTTGCGGTTGATTCATGCCATTATGAGCCGCTGGCAAAGACAGCAATTCCTTAACATTCCAATAGATTGGATTTAGTTTGATGTCACTCGACCGCAATCTTGCCCTGGAACTGGCCCGAGTCACCGAAGCGGCGGCTCTTGATGCCGGTCGCTGGGTGGGTAAAGGCGATAAAATTTCCGCCGATGCCGCCGCCACCGAAGCGATGCGCCGCACCCTGGATGCCATGGATATCAATGGTGTTGTGGTGATCGGCGAGGGTGAAATGGATGAAGCTCCGATGCTCTACATCGGCGAGGAGCTTGGCAGTGGCCTGGATGGCGAGTGCGAGGTTGATATCGCCGTCGACCCGCTGGAAGGAACCACCATCTGCTCCAAAGGAATCAACGGCGCCATTGCCACCATCGCTCTGGCTCCGCGCGGCGGGTTTTTGCATGCCCCGGATATGTACATGGACAAACTGGTGACCGGCCCGGACGGTATCGGCGCTGTCGACATTGAGCAGTCTGCGGGAGAAAACGTGCTGGCCCTGGCCAAAGCGAAAAACTGTGATCCCCAGGACCTGATGGTCGTCCTGCTTGATCGCCCGCGCCACGACAAAGCGATCGCCGAAATCCGGCAGGTGGGAGCTCGCTGCCAACTGATAACCGACGGCGATGTCGCGCCGGCGATCGCTTCGGCGGTTGAAGGCAGCGGCGTTGACATGATGATCGGAATCGGTGGCGCCCCCGAAGGGGTTCTGACCGCAGCGGCGATCAAATGCCTGGGCGGCTTCATGCAAGGCCGCCTGGTTTTCATGACCGACGAAGAGCGCAACCGCTCAAACAACATGGGCATTGAAGATTTTGATAAGATATATACAGTTGAGGAGATGGCCCGGGGTGAGGTTTTTTTCGCCGCCACCGGTGTAACCAATGGAGACCTGGTTCGCGGGGTGAGGTATTTCTCCGGCGGAGCAAAAACCCACACCGTGGTGATGCGCTCGAAAAGTCGCACCATCCGGTTTCTGGAAACCTTGCATTATTTTGATCATAAACCCGGCTTCCGCTCCTGAAGCCAAGGACCGGAGGCTATCGTCATAGATCCTCAACCCGACACCACTGGAGAATTGGAGAGAAAGACCCATGGCGATTATTACCATTTCCCGTGAAATGGGTAGCGGCGGCATTCCGATTGTACATCAAGCTGCCGATGAACTCGGTTACACCCTGGTTGATGGTGACACCATCAAAGATGTCGCCGCCGATTACGGGCTGAGCTTTGAAGCTCTGCAACAAGCCGATGAAAAACCGCCGGCATTTGTTGAAAAACTCGACCGTCAGATCGAGCTGAATATGAACCGGATCCAGCTGATCGTTCTTGAATATGCCCTCAAAGGGGATGTTATGATCTATGGTCGCGGCGGTCAGGACCTGCTTCCAGGCATCAACAGTGTCTTTCGGGTCCGGGTCATCGCCCCCTTCGAGGAGCGCGTCGAGCGTTGGGCGGAGCGGGAATGGATCGACCCCGACCTGGCTCGTTCCCTGGTCCGCAAAAGCGATCAGCAGCGAGCTGGTTTCATCAAATATTATTTTGATCGCAACTGGGCCAACCCAATCGATTACGATCTGGTCATCAACACCTCGCGGTTGTCGCACGACACCGCAGTCAAACTGATCGTCGATGGCGTCAAGGACAAAAACCTGGTAGAGAAAAAGAGCGCCGCCAAAGCTAAACTGAAAGATCTGATCATCCAGAAAAGGATTCAGATTGCCCGGCTGGCCGATGACCGGATTGAAGATATCTGGTTTCACATCGACGTTGAACAGGGCAGGGTCACCCTCTCAGGGCATGTCTACAGCGAAGCCGAGCGCCAAGCCGCCCTTGACGACGCGCGACAGACCGAAGGAGTGACCGACATCATCGACAACCTGAAGATTGTCGGTTATCGCAACGAACCACAAGATCACTAAATTCTATTCAGCCAGTCAGATCGACGGACGCCGGCGCTGCCGGCGTTTTGTTATAGAACAAGCGTCAAGGAGTAAGCAGCAATGGCGGGACATAGTAAATGGGCCAACATCAAACACCGTAAAGGCGCACAAGACGCCAAGCGGGGGAAAATTTTCACCAAATTGATCAAAGAGATCACCGTGGCCGCCAAAATCGGTGGTGGCGACCTGGAGGCCAACTCGCGGCTGCGCCTGGCAGTGGACAAAGCCAAACAGGCCAACATGCCGAAGGACAACATCGATCGGGCGATCAAAAAGGGTACCGGTGATCTCGATGGCGTCAACTACGAAGAAGGCTTGTTTGAGGGCTATGGCCCAGGGGGAGTGGCCGTGATTGTCGAGTTTATGACCGATAACCGCACGCGCACTGTAGCTGAGGTACGTCACGCCTTCAACAAATACGGCGGCAGCCTTGGGGTCAGCGGCTCAGTGGCCTTCATGTTCGATCGAAAAGGGCAGATCATTTTTGCCGGGGAGAATGCTTTTGACAAGATCTTCGAAGCCGCCCTGGAAGCAGGCGCAGAAGATGTCAAAGAAGAAGACGGCATCATTGAGGTCATCACCGATCCCAGCGAATTCGAAACGGTCAAGAACTCCCTGGAAGAACAGGGCTTGAAATACCAGTCGGCCGAAGTCACCATGATTCCTCAGAATATGAATCCGGTGGAGGGCAAGCAGGCCGAATCGCTGATGAAAATGATCGACGTTCTGGAAGATAATGACGATATCCAGAATGTGCACGCTAATTTTGACATCTCTGACGAAGAGATGGAAAAGATCATGGGGTAAAGCTCAGTTCGAAGTTCGATGTTCGAAGTTCCGGGCCTTAACCCCGAACCTCGAACCCTGAACATCGAACTTTGTTCTTCGACTTATGAGAATTCTCGGCATCGATCCTGGCAGCAAAGCCACCGGCTACGGCTTTATCGAACAACAGGGCAACCGCCTTGTCCACCTGGACAATGGGGCCATCTTTACCCAAAGCAAGGATCCCCTGGCGGTGCGTCTGCAGCGCATCTATCAGGAGCTGATCGGTCTGATCAAAAAATATCGGCCCGATGCGGTGGCCGTGGAGCAGGTGTTCATGGCCAAAAATCCAGCGTCCGCTCTGAAATTGGGGCATGCCCGTGGCGTCGCCCTGCTGGCCGGGATCAATGCCGACCTGCCGGTCGCTGAATACTCCGCCCTGCAGGTTAAGAGCAGCGTCGTCGGCTATGGTCGCGCCGGCAAACACCAGGTCCAGCAGATGACCAGAACTCTGTTGAACCTGCCGGAAATCGCCCAGGAGGATGCTGCCGATGCCCTGGCGGTTGCCATCTGTCACGCCCACAGCCACCATTTAGCTGCCCAGGTGGAGCGCAACAATCACTTATTGCAGGAAAAGCGTCGATGATTGCTCTTCTCACTGGACAACTGGCCTACCGTAGCCCTGAACAGATTATTGTCGATGTTGCCGGCGTCGGTTATCGGCTGCAGATTCCATTGTCGACCTTTTATACCTTGCCGGAACAGGGGCAGGTTCAGTTGAGGGTGCATACCCACGTCAAGGAAGACGCCATCCAGCTGTTCGGCTTTCAAAGCGAGGCGGAAAAGGACCTCTTCGCCCTGCTGATCTCGGTCTCTGGAGTCGGACCCAAGTTGGCGATCACGATCCTTTCTCACATCCCGACCGATGAACTGGCCAGCGCGCTTTGTCAGGGCGACATCCCACGCCTGACAGCGATTCCGGGGATCGGCAAAAAAAGCGCGGAGCGACTGGTCCTGGAACTGCAGGACAAAGCCGCCGCCCTGGCCGTTGTCGGAACGGTCCAGGCAGTGGATAACAGCAGATCGCCTGGCAGTGATTGGCAGCAAGATGCCCTGTCAGCGCTGGTGAACCTTGGCTACAAAGAAAACCTGGCCAAAAAAGCCCTGAAAAGTTTGTCTCTGGCGCCCGGCACCCCTCTCGAAGAGGTGCTGAAAGCCGCGCTGAAACTGTTGGTTAAATAGGTGAATAAGGGATGACAGATCGCCTGATTGCGGCTGATGGACTGCCTGAGGAAGAGAACTACGAGGCCGGCCTGCGGCCGCGCTCGTTACAGGAATATGTCGGCCAGACCAAGGCCAAGCGCAACCTGCAAGTTTTTATCGATGCGGCCCGCAAGCGCCAGGAAGCCCTTGACCACGTGCTGTTTTTCGGCCCTCCCGGACTAGGAAAGACCACTCTGGCCAATATCATCGCCCAGGAGATGGGGGTCAGCATCAAAAGCACCTCCGGTCCGGTGATTGAAAAAGCCGGGGACCTGGCCGCGGTCTTAACCAACCTGGAAGAGGGAGATGTCCTGTTTATCGACGAAATTCACCGCCTGTCGCCGGTCGTTGAAGAGATCCTTTATCCGGCGATGGAAGATTATCAGCTCGACATCATGATCGGCCAGGGGCCTTCCGCCCGCACCATCAAGCTCGATATCCCCCGCTTCACCCTGGTCGGCGCGACCACCCGCGCCGGATTGCTTTCCTCGCCGCTGCGTGATCGTTTTGGTGTGATCAGCCGGCTGGAATTCTACAACCAGGAGGAATTAACCACCATCGTCAAGCGCAGTGCCGGAATTCTCGGCATCAGCATCGATCCCGAGGGAGCCCGTGAGATCGCCCGCCGCAGTCGCGGCACCCCGCGGATTGTCAATCGTCTGCTGCGCCGGGTGCGTGATTTTGCCGAAATCGAAGGGGATGGCGTCATCACCTGCCAGCTGGCGGACAGCTCACTGCAGCGGCTGGAAGTTGACGATCAGGGTCTCGACTTCATGGACCGCCTGCTGCTGCTCTCGATTATCGATAAGTTCGCCGGCGGCCCGGTCGGCCTTGACACCCTGGCAGCGGCCATCGGCGAGGAACGCGACACCATCGAGGATGTGATCGAACCTTACCTGATTCAGCAAGGCTTTCTAAATCGCACCCCGCGCGGCCGGGTTGCCACCGAACGCTGCTTCCGCCATTTTCAACGCGCCCCTGCCGATACGCAAAGCAATGGGACGTTGTTCGGCTGAGAACCCCCAACCTGCATGAATTCGGAACTTAAAGATTTTGCCAGCCAACTGGCAGCCTGGACCGGGCTGGTTATCGAGAACGGGCGCACCCCGTTTCGACGGGTCGACCTGTTTCCTACGGTCCATACCGCTCAGGGGGCCCTGCAGCCGCCGCTGATTTTCTGGATCAATCGCCAGAGCATGATGGCCGGTGGGGTGCTATTGCTCCCAGATGAGGACCTCGCAGCTGAGCTGCAGCGTGGTCGCAGCATCACTGAGGCGCTTGGCCTGCGCCACTTTGTCACCTGGGAAAGCGACCAGCTGCGCATCTGGGAATTACAGGCCAAAACCGTCGAGGTCCACCAGCAATTCGCTTTTTCCGGCAGCGATGATCCGGATACCTACCGTCACTTGCTCAGCAAACTCCTTGAATCACTAAAACTTCTCGCAGTGCTTGGTTTGGTGCCGCCAACCGAGCTCTCCGCAGACTATCTCCACAACCTGTTCCAGACCACCCTCGACCTGGCGCTGCCTCCTTTGGTCAACAGCTTCCGCAGCCTCCGCGCTGAAGATGCCAGCCAGCAGGCCACCGATGCCGACCAAGCAGCCAGGGAGGCTGCGCGGCTGACCCTGTTACAAATTCTGATCCTGCTCTGGCACCAGCAACTTCCTGATTCGATATTACCGGAAAAGCTTGAGCGTGCGATTGAGCTGTCACTGCCCGGTCTTCCGGGCCATCTGCAAAAACCATTCACGCTGAAGGTGCTACAGGAACAGCCGGCCCTGCCCCACGAGACGGCGGTCTGCTTCCATCATCTGTTACTGCGGCTGCGACAGATCGGCTGGGACAAACCTCAGGAGCGTGCCCGCCAGGCCCTTGAAAGCCTTATCAGCAGTTGGTACCCCGCGGAAAAACAGACCGACCAGGCAGAAATTCTTCTTTCCCCTGAAACTCCCAGGCTCCCCCCAACCTGTCAGTGGGTTGTTTCCGACTCAGCGCTCTTGATCGCCGCGTCAGCACTGGTTGATGAGTTGGTCGAGCACCCCGACCGGACACATGTTTTCGGCACCCTTTTCGATTGGCACCGGCCAGTGACCACGCCCCCCTTGAGAATTTCTGGTCAACTGAAAAAGCAAAGCCCCCCGAACCGTGAAGAGCGCCAGAATTTTGCTGCCCTACTGCGTCACTCCTGGCCAAACCGCCGTTTTCGTCTGCCCGGTGGTGCCCCCTTCTGGCTCTGGGAAACCCTTCATTTGCTTGGTTTGTGCAAAAAAGGCTGTGAGCTAAGCTTGCGCCTGCCCCTCCAGTCCTTGCAGACCGCAATCGACGCGCCACTCTGGACGGTCCTGGGCGAAGCTTACAACCTGCAGCAGGTCCGCCTTTTGAAAAACTCTCAAGTCCAGCTGGAGCTTAGCGAACGCTCGGCATCGCCACCTCTTCTTGCTGTAGAGACGGGCAGCGAAAGCCGCGAACTGTCTCCGGCCAATTCCCCGGCCGTGCTGCGCAGTCAAATACTTCTGGCTCTACAACTGCCGGAATCGATTTACCAGCTGCTCGGGAAGGAGCTCACCTGGGTCACGGAATCATCCAGAGCGGATGCAGAAAGCCCCGATTTAAGCCTCTACGCCAAGTCCAAGCTGGGTCGAGGACTCTGGGAGCTGCTTTTTTCTGAGCCCCTGCCAGAAAACGACCCGGCGCCGCTTGGATCTGCTCGCGACGGCGGCTGGCCCACTCCCGCGACGAACCTGCTGACGAAACTGGCCCAACAGACCAGCGATCCCGTAGCGGACCTTGACCAGTGCCTCGCCGAACTGCTGAGCTGTCCGGCAGCGGCCGATTTCAGCCCGGAAGCAGTCGCCCCCCGCAAACCGGCCTTCAGCCGCAGCAAACTATCAGATAAGGAATTACTGGAGGAATTGATCCAGCAGCTCCGGACAGAGGGGATCCCAACCTTTCCCGAACAGTATCTCTATTTCCTCGAATCCCCTCAGATGGTGCGCTATCAGTTGCAGCCGCCGCTGGAAATCACCAGTGAATTCCTCGGCCAGATCGAATTACGCGACGCTGACGGGGCACTGCTGCAAGTTTACGGAACCGAACAGGCCGAAGCCCTGCTGCTTTGTGCGGAGCTGGGAAAAACCGAAGTTGACCTGCCCACAGATCGGCACCAGGCCAGGCTCCTTCTCGAACACTATCGGCAAGACCTGAAACTACTCCACCAGCGGCTGAACAGCCTCTGTTTCCGCCGTCAGGAAAATGCTCAAATTGCCCGAAAATTAGTGCGAAAAACCTGGAAAAAACTGCCAGTCCCAAGCCTGAAATGGCTTAAGGATTGACTTTTACCAGGCTCTTGACCGAGGCTACGGAGATTAAGGAGTAAAAAGAATGCGAATTCTACTGCACATTTGCTGCGGAAACTGCGCCATCTACCCGGTAAAAACCATGCGTGAGCAAAATCATGAGGTTGCCGGCTTTTTCTACAATCACAATATCCATCCCTACCAGGAATTTCGCCAACGCCTGGAGACAACCCGGGAATATGCCGAAAAGGTTGAGCTGCCGGTGCACTTCGATGAAAACTATCGGCTTGAAGAGTTCCTCGCCTCGGTTGCTCAAGACCCTCTTAACCGCTGCCAGTACTGTTATCGATCACGCCTTACCGCAACCGCTCAGGAAGCACGCAAGTTAGGCTTTGAAGGGTTCAGCACCACGCTGCTCTATTCCCGCTATCAAGATCACCAGGCGATTATCGATTTTGGCCAGGAACTCGCGCGCCAGCAGGAGCTGATTTTTCACTATCAGGATTTTCGCACCGGCTGGAACGAGGGGATCAAGATATCCAAAGAAATGGGGCTTTACCGGCAGCAGTATTGCGGTTGTATCTATTCCGAGAAAGACCGCTATGCCCCAAAGAACACTCGTTAACCATCTACTCCACTCAATACATACTGGATTGAAGAGCGAATTGAAGCTGTTATAATCTCAACAGGTTTTCTTATTTTTGGCTCTCACCAGGAGGTCGTGATGCTCGAATTTGCCGAAAAGACCCTGCTTGCCGGTATCGGTGCCCTTTCCCTGACCCAGAAAAAAGGCGAGGAGTTGTTCGAAGAATTGAAAGAGCGCCTCAATCTGACCGAAGAAGAGGGCAAAAAACTTTTTTCCAAGATGCAGGATGCCGCCAAGGAAAACCAGCAGCGGCTGGAAGATCTGGCCAGGGAAGAGGTGCAAAAAACCTGCGATCGGCTTGGGGTCGTAACCGCTGAAGAGTACAATAAGTTGGAGAAAAGAATAGAGCAGCTTGAAAAACGGCTGCAGGCACAGACGAAATAATCTTCCAGACAACTCAATGCTGCCATTTACCCGGATCAACCGGAACATCCGCTCGCTCAAACGCTACCGTCAGGTTCTGGGCATACTGATCAAATATGGATTCGGCCATATCGTCGAACAGCTCAATATCGATTATTATTTCGAGTTGGGCAAACGGATCGTTTCCCTCGGGACCGTTTCCCGGGAGTTAGAGCGCCTCTCCCAAGGAGTACGCCTGCGCCTGGCGCTGGAAGAGCTCGGCCCGACCTTTATCAAGCTGGGCCAATTGCTCTCCACGCGAACCGATATCGTTCCCCGCGAATACCTGACCGAGCTGCAGAAGCTTCAGGACCGGGTCCCGGCCGTATCCACCGACCAGATTATCGCTGAGTTTGAGCGTGACCTCGGTGCTCCGGTGGAAGAACTGGTACAGCGTTTCGATCCGCTCCCCCTGGCCGCGGCGAGCGTTTCCCAGGTTCATCGAGGAACCCTGAAAACCGGTGAAGAGGTGGTTTTTAAAATTCGCCGGCCAAAGGTGGAAAAGACCATCGCCACCGACATCGATATCCTGATGGGGCTCGCTTATCTGGTTGAAAAGCACCTGCCAGGCGGCGAAATGTATAATCCGATTAATTTGGTCAAAGAATTTCGCCGCGCCATTAATCGCGAGCTCGATTTTTCCCGTGAAGGGCGGACAATTGAGCGCTTCGCGAGCAATTTCAGCGACGACGAATCGGTCTGCGTACCGCAGGTCTTCTGGGACTATACCGGCAGCGCCGTGCTCACTATGGAATATGTCCCCGGGGTAAAAATATCCCATCGCCAGGAACTGATCAGCGCCGGGTGCGACCCGAAACTGCTCGCTAAACTGGGGGCTGACGCCTTTTTGCGCCAGGTCTTCGAGCATGGCATCTTTCATGCCGATCCCCATCCGGGAAATGTTCATGTGCTGCCGGGCAACGTTATCTGCATGTTCGACTTCGGTATGGTGGGCCGCCTGGATGACGATCTCAAAGCCCAGCTCACTGAACTTTTACTTGGCGTCATCAACAAGGACCCCGACCTGATCATCTCGCAGCTGCTTTATTCAGGGGAGTTGCATGACGAGTCAAATCTGAAAGATTTAAAGCGGGATCTGTCCGAGTTTATCGACGACTATTATGATCTCTTGCTCCAGGATATAAAAGTCGGCAAGCTTCTGGTTGATTTCATCGACATCCTGACTGAATACCAAATCAAGTTTCCCGCCAATATGCTGCTGCTCGCCCGGGCGCTGGTCGCCATCGAAGGACTGGGGCGCCAGCTCGACCCGAAATTCAACATGATGGAACAACTCAAGCCCTTCGCCGAAGAAATCTTTCGGGAACGCCTTTCCCCTGTCAACCTGGCAAAGGAATTTGGCAAAACCGCCCAGGCCTACCATGCCTTGGGGAAAAGCCTGCCGAAAGACCTCAAGGAATTTATCAATCGGGTCAATCGAAATAAATTCAAAATCGATCTTGAACACCGAGGCCTGGAACGGCTCATTACCGACCTGGATAAATCAACCAACCGGATCTCTTTCAGTATGGTGATCGCCGCCCTGATCATCGGCTCTTCTCTGGTCATGCAAACAGATAAGGGTCCCATGCTGTTCGGCTTTCCCATGCTCGGCCTGCTCGGCTATTCGGTGGCAGGTTTTCTGGGTTTTGGGCTGGCGATTGCGATTCTTCGCTCAGGACGGATGTAAGCACTGACAGATTGTGTTCCAAGCGGCACAAATTTTTTCTCGGTTTCTTGCATCTATGCCACAGAATTCAACCTACTGGTTACCTTCCCCCCAGCTTTCCACCTAGTTTCAACTACTTAGAGGCACTAAAAAGCTGGCCGGCTATTTGCATAACTCAGATCTGTTATTTTTTGGCAACACCAACCGGAAGAAAAAACATGATTTTGCAGAAAACCTTAACAAAATGCATAACCATCTCCGGAATCGGGCTCCACTCGGGCGCGCGGATCACTCTGAACCTGCGGCCAGCGACGGCCGACACCGGGATTATTTTTCACCGCACCGACGGAGAGAGAACTGTCGCCATCAAAGCAACGGCAAATAATGTCGTTGATACCAAAATGGCCACCGTCATCGGCAAGGACGGCATGAGTGTGTCCACTATTGAGCACTTCATGGCCGCCCTGGCTGCCTGCGGCATAGATAATCTGCATGTCGATATCGACGGCCCTGAGGTTCCGGTTTTGGATGGCAGTGCAGCCCCCTTTATCCGGGAGATTCAGCAGGCCGGGACAAAAAACCTGGCTGCCAGTCGTAAATTCATCGCGATTCGCAAGCCGCTGGAAATTATTGAAGGAGAAAAGCGGATCAGCATCATTCCGTCGCGCTTTTTCCGCATCACCTTTGATATCGCCTTTGACCATCCGGCAATTTCGATTCAACAGTACAGCATGAAATTTTCCACGGAAAATTTCTGCAAAGAGATCGCTCCGGCGAGGACCTTCGGCTTCTTGAAAGAAGTCGAATACTTGAAAGCCAATGGCTTGGCACGCGGTGGTTCGCTGGAGAATGCTGTCGTGATCGATAATGATGGGGTCATGAATCCTGAAGGATTACGCTTTCAGGATGAGTTCGTGCGGCATAAAATCCTCGACTCTTTTGGCGACTTCAGCCTGATCGGACACTCTCTTTTGGGACATATCCGGGCGTTTAAAGCCGGGCATGATCTGAATGCCAAACTGGTCAATAAAATTCTCGACAATCCAGACCATTGGACCTACGTCGAGTTCAGCGAGCAGGCACTTCAGGAGGCTCAGCGCTCCAACGCGCGAAGCTTTGCTATCGATCTGGCCTGGAGCAAAGCCTGAAAATTTCTTTTTTACTGATTTACATTTGGCAGCCCTTGGTGGCTGCCATTTTTTTTAATCCAGCCGCGCAAGCAAGAAGCTTGAATTAAGCCCGCCCGTTTTCTACAATCGAGCCTTCTTCAGCACCTATGCCGTGAGGGCACCCGTATGCAAAACGATTCAGCAGAGTTCCAGAACAAGCAGAAACCCCGCCGCCGTTTCCGTGAATGGCTGCTGGTTATGCTTATTGTTCTCCTTCTGCTTCTCATTCCGCAACTGGAGACTCAGCTCTTTCAGGTCACGACCCAACTGCCGATCAGCAACAGTGTTGTGGCGTTGGCGCTGATCAACCTGAACATCCTGCTGGTACTGCTCTTTATCTTTCTGATTTTTCGCAATCTGCTGAAACTCTTCCTCGATCGTCGCCGGGGCGTTCCCGGTGCTAAGTTACGCAGCAAGCTGGTCGGCGCTTTTGTTGCCCTGTCGCTGATTCCAACCATGCTGCTGTTTTTTGTCTCTGCGGCCTTTATCAGCAGCAGCATTGAGAATTGGTTCAATACTCAGGTCGAGAAAGCTCTGGATGAGTCCCTGAGCGTTGCCCAGACCTACTACCGCAACTCTGAAGCCAATGCGCTGTATTATGCTGACCAGCTTGCTCAGCGGATCAAGCAGGACAAATTACTCAATGAAGAGAATCTGCCCCAGCTTCGCCAGCTGATAAAAGAAAAACAGCAAGAATACAACCTGGGTATTGTTGAGGTCTTTTCCGCGACCCATGAAGAACTGGTCAGGGTCGCCAATCCGAAGCTGCCAATTATAGAGATTACCACCGCCACTTCAGACCCGGTCCGGGAAGGGCTGCAAGGGACCCGCTTTTCGCAAATCTCCCCGGTGGGTAAAGCCGACCTGATCCGCGGAATTGTCCCTGTCCAATCCAACTGGAACCCTCAGGATATCGTCGGCGTGGTGGTGGTTAACTATTATGTCCCCTACTCCTTGATCAACAAGATGAAGGAAATAAGCTCCTCCGTCGAGCAGTACAAGACCACCAAATCGATCAAGAGTCAAATTCAGCAAAGTTACGTCATTATCCTGCTGCTGATCGCCTTGATCATTATCTTCCTGGCGACCTGGTTCGGTTTTCATCTGGCACGCGGAATTACCGTCCCGATCAAAGAGTTGGCGATGGCCACCTCGCGGGTTGCCTCCGGCGATCTTGATATCCAGCTGGAAACCCGCAGTACAGACGAAATTGGCACCCTGGTGACCGCGTTTAATAAAATGACCACTGACCTGCGCCAGGGGCGACTTGAGGTCGAGGTCGCCAATGAGGAGCTGAAGCAGTCCAACCTGGAGCTTGACCAACGACGAAATTACATGGAGATCGTCCTGGCCAATGTCACTGCCGGGGTTATCTCCGTAGACCGCTACGGACGTCTGACCACAGTAAACAAGTCAGCCGAGACTCTGCTGCACTTCAAGGCCCAGACAGCGTTGGGCAAAGATTTCCGCGAAGTGATTCCCGACGTCTATATGCCGCAGATCATGGATTTGCTGAAAGAGCTTTTCCATTCAGAGAAAGGCACCATACGCAAACAGCTCTCGCTGCCGATCGGAAATGACAAATACACCCTGCTGGTTAATCTGACAACCTTACGCGATGAGCAAGGTGATTTCATGGGAACGGTTGTTGTCTTTGATGATTTGACCCAGCTCTTTAAAGCGCAGCGGATGGCAGCCTGGCGTGAAGTTGCTCGCCGGATTGCCCATGAAATCAAAAATCCCTTAACGCCAATCCAGCTTTCGGCGCAAAGGTTAAGGCGGCGCTATCTGGGGCAATTCCCGGAAGAGGATCGCGTTTTTGATGAATGTACGCAGATGATCAGTCGACAGGTCGACGAGTTAAAAAATCTGGTTAACGAGTTTTCCAGCTTTGCCCGTATGCCGGCCACCAAACCGACCAGAAACAGCCTAAATGAGATCGTTAACGAATGTCTGATACTTTATCAGGAGGCGCATAAAAAAATCCGCTTCAGAACCGCCCTCGACAAGGCCATGCCGATATCGAACCTGGACCGTGAGCAGATTAAACGCGTTATTATCAACTTGTTTGAAAATGCGGTCGCGGCGATTAGAGACAAAGGTGAAATTAGCGTCGAAACGGTGTACAATCCCGAATTGGAAATCATTTCATTGACGATTTCCGATACCGGCCCAGGGATCCCTGCGGAGGATAAACCGCGTCTCTTTGAACCTTACTTTTCAACCAAAAAATCTGGCACGGGATTGGGTCTAGCCATCGTCTCCTCGATTATAGCCGATCACAATGGTTACATTCGGGTTCGTGACAACTCGCCGCATGGCGCACGTTTTATCATCGAATTGCCAGCCAATAAAGCTTGACCCAAACGCTATCGACCAAGGAGCAGCATCCAAATGGAAAGCATACTCATCATTGATGATGAACAAACCATCTGCCAAAGCCTGGAAGGCATTCTGGAAGATGAAGGTTTTCGCACTGCCTTTGCCGCGTCCGGAGAAGAAGGTCTGGCCATGATCCAAGGGGAAGATCCCGACCTGGTCCTGCTGGATATCTGGATGCCAGGGATTGATGGCCTGGAAACCCTGAAAAGGATAAAGCAGGCACGCCCCCAGCAGCTGGTTATTATGATGAGTGGTCACGGTTCTATCGAAACCGCGGTCAAAGCGACCCGGCTTGGGGCCTACGACTTTATTGAAAAACCACTCTCCCTGGAAAAAGTTCTTTTGTCGATTCAAAATGCCATGAAGATCGGCCAGCTTGTGGCTGAAAATCAGGCTCTCAAGGAAAAAATCAGTCGTGATTATGAGATGATCGGTGAAAGTCCGCCGATCAAACAACTCAAAGAACAGATTAAAATTGCCGCGCCAAGTTCCGGCTGGGTGCTGATTACCGGGGAGAATGGGACGGGTAAGGAATTGGTCGCCCGAGCGATCCATAATCAATCAACCCGCACGCAAAAACCTTTTGTCGAAGTCAACTGTGCCGCGATCCCGGAAGAGTTGATTGAATCTGAGCTGTTCGGCCACGAAAAAGGCGCCTTTACCGGCGCAACCGCAGCGCGTAAAGGGAAGTTTGACCAGGCAAATGGAGGGACCCTATTTCTTGATGAAATCGGCGATATGAGCCTGAAGACTCAGGCTAAAATTTTGCGGATTCTGCAGGAGCATAAATTCGAACGGGTGGGTGGCAATCGGACTATCGAGGTCAATGTCCGGGTCATCGCAGCAACCAATAAAAACCTTGAAGAAGAGATCAAGGAGGGCAACTTTCGCGAAGACCTTTACTTCCGCCTGAATGTCCTCCCCTTTGTCGTTCCTTCCCTGCGGTCGAGAAAAGACGATATTCCTCGGCTGGTGAAACACTTCCTACAATATTTCTGCAGCAAGGAAAGTCGCGAGATAAAAAACGTCTCACCGGAAGCCCTTGAAGCATTAACACAATATAACTGGCCGGGGAATGTTCGCGAGCTGAAAAATCTTATTGAGCGGTTGGTGATCATGACTCCCTCCCAAGTCATCGGCATCAATGATTTACCCCATGCGATCAACCAAAAAAAACTCCCCAAAACTGCAGAAGCTCCGTTGCTTCAGGAGATGCCCGATTCTTACCGCGAAGCCAAGGAATTATTTGAACGACAATTCCTGCTTGAGAAGTTGAAAAAGCATAGCTGGAACATATCTAGAACTGCAGAAGAAATTGGCCTGGAACGATCCAATCTACACCGCAAGATAAAAGCATATGGCATAGAGCAAGCCAAAGCCTAGAATGATGGCCTCCCGAATCAAGGAGGCCATTTCTTTTTTTATGATTTTTAAGATTTTTTTTAAGCACGAGAAAAGCCCCATCTCAAATAAAGATGGGGCTTTTCTCAAATAATTTCGGCGGCGACCTACTTTCCCACATCGTCTCCAATGCAGTATCATCGGCGCGGTAGGACTTAACTTCTGTGTTCGGGATGAGAACAGGTGTGACCCCTACGCTATAGCCACCGAAAACCGTAAACTTGGTTTT
>CAMYNR010000060.1 GCA_947259715.1 uncultured Desulfuromonadales bacterium | reverse complement strand
ACGTCATCGACGCCGCCGGAGTGGTGCGTTTTACTATCGATAATCAAGCTCCCGGGATCAATCAACTGCTGTTCGAGTAATGGCGCCAGGCCAAGAGCCACACTGGTTGGATAACAGCCCGGATTCGCAACCAGGTGAGCACCTTCAATCTGAGGGCGGTAGAGCTCAGGCAAACCATAAATAGCCTCAGTCAACAATTCCGGACTGGAGTGGGCCTGATACCAGTGCTCATAAACTGCCTGATCCGCCAATCGGTAATCGGCCGAAAGATCGACCACCTTGCAACCGGCGGCGAGAAATCCGGGGACCACTTCCATCGCTGACTTGTGCGGCAACGCGGTGAACACCAATTCACTCCGAGCGGCAATCTTTGCGACATCCAGCGGTTCACAGCACAATTCACAAAACCCTGCCAGCGAGGGGAAGGCACGGCTGATCGGCGCGCCTTCATGCTGCCGCGAGGTCACCGAGACAATTTCAACTTCCGGATGGCCGACCAACAAACGGATCAATTCGGCGCCGGTATAACCACTGGCACCAACGACTGCAACTTTCAGCATAGCTATCCCCTAATTGGTTCTTCATCCTGATCAAGTCGTCAGCAAAAAGGCCCGACGCTTCATCATACAAAATCGTCATTGGCCCTGTCGACAATTGATAAAAAAAGAGGGAAACCCATGGGGCTTCCCTCTTCTTAATACAAACATCCAACCGCAATGCGGCAAGGTATGGATTAACGCTTGGAGAACTGGAAGCTGGCACGCGCACCTTTGCGGCCGTACTTCTTCCGTTCCTTGATGCGGCTATCACGGGTAATAAAGCCAGCCTTTTTCAACATTGCACGCAGCTCAGGATTGACGTCAAGCAGAGCTTTGGTGATACCGTGCTTGATTGCGCCGGCCTGACCAGAGGCACCACCACCAGAGACATTAACGTTAATGTCGAACTTACCCAGATTCTCGGTCAGTTCAAGCGGCTGACGAACCATCATTTTGGATGTTTCGCGGCCGAAGAACTCATCGATGCTGCGCTTGTTGATGGTGATTTCACCGCTGCCAGGTTTCATCCAAACGCGAGCGATCGAGGTTTTTCTTTTACCAGTTGCGTAATACTTTTGCTCAGCCATCTAGCTCTCTCCTAAAACTTCAGTTCTTTAGGTTGCTGCGCGGCATGAGGATGTTCGCCACCGGCGTAGACCTTGAGTTTTTTAAACATCTTGCGGCCCAACTTATTCTTGGGCAGCATCCCTTTGACCGCAGCCTGAACCAGCATCTCAGGCTTAGTTTCCAGCAGCTTCTCCGCATTGACTTCGCGGATACCGCCCGGATAGCCGCTGTGACGGTAATATTTCTTATCCGCCAGCTTGTTCCCGGTCAGTTTGATCTTGTCGGCATTGACAACAACAACGAAATCTCCGGTGTCAACACTCGGGGAATAAATCGCCTTATGCTTGCCGCGCAGGACTCGGGCAATTTCAGTTGAAGCACGACCGAGAACAACGTCCTCCAGATCGACAACAAACCACTCTCTTTTAATATCTTGCTCTTTAGCGACTTGAGTACTCATCGCGTTCCTCTCCAGATTTTACACTTTTAGGGTTGTGGGGCTCACAAAGCGGTAAATCTAGCGAAGTCCCCCCAGACTGTCAAGGGAATTCGTCAGCAAAAAAACCGCGAGTTGCCGCCTCTCGGTCATCGAAGCCCAGACCTGTCTAATACCAGACCTCAAGCAGGCACAGCCCCTGCGCTGGGGCCGTCAAGGCCGCCCTGCCTGAGCCCTGACCGGAGAGCATTCGGGAAATATCCTCTACAGGCCGCTTGCCACGACCAATTTCGACCAGGGTGCCGACCATCATGCGCACCATATTCTTGAGAAATCCCGAGCCGCAGACGTCAATATACAGCAGTTCGCCGGATTCCTGCAGCACAACAGAATCGATCCGTCGCCTGGTGGTCGCCGCAGCGCAGCCCGTGGTACGAAAAGCGGAAAAATCATGCTCGCCGATAAAGCCAGCTGCGGCCTGACGCATCAGTTCAACATCCAGTTCCTGGCGCACCTGCCAACTGGTCCGCATGTACAGCGGAGAACGAACTTTCGCGCGCAGGATGGTATAGCGGTAGCACTTTCCCCTGGCGGAAAACCGGGCGTGAAAGCCTTGTTCAACCTCAACGGCTTCGCGCACAGCGACCTCCTCCGGCAAAAACCGATTCACCCCATCCCGCCAGGCCTGCATGGGCAGCTGGCGGGAAGAATCGAAATGACAAACCATTCCCAGGGCATGAACGCCGGCATCGGTGCGGCCGGAGGAATGAACCCGCACTTCTTCGCCGGCAAGCTGGCGCAGCGCTTGCTCAAGGACCGCCTGAACCGAGACCCCATTGGGCTGCAGCTGCCAGCCGACATAGGCCGTGCCGAGATATTCGACAACTAACTTAATTCGCGGCATCTCAGACCATCCAAAGCAACAGCAAGACGGCCACCCCCAACAATAAACCGGCCAGATCGGAAGGCGCAATACGCCCATCCCGGGCGTATTCTGTGTCCGGCAGCGGCGACTTGCCAGCGACAATATCCAGGGCCAGCTGATCTGCACGCTCAACCAGCCGAAACAGTAGAGGTTTCAGAAGCGCGACCATTTTCTGAAGTCGACTCCACCAGCTTCCGTTACCTGTCGGCTGGGCCTGCTTCAGCTCGGTTACTTCTTTCTGGATAAATGGGAAAAAGTGCAGAACCAGCAACAAGAGGCCTCCCGCTTCAGCGACCGGGACCCTAAAGCGCTGAAGAGGCGTCAGCAATCGGGTCAGCCCCCAGGCCAGCTCGGCGGGTCTGGTGGTCCAGGCCAGCAGCAAGGAAAAAAGGATCGCCAGCAGCAATTGGCTATCGACCTGCAACCCGCGCAGCAGGCCATCATAAGAGAGCCAGCTGGTCCCGAACAGGGTCCGACCCGGAGTGAAGCAAAGATGCAGCAGCAGGCTGAACAAAAGCAACCAGCGCACCCGCATCAGCACTCGCAGGCTGTCTCGCCAAGCATCGGGGCAGAAGCTGGCAAGAGCGATCCAGAGCCCGGCCAGCAGCAGCAAACGCCAGGGTCCGCTGGCGGCAAACAGGCAGCCAATGAGGCCGAGCAGAAGCACTAACTTCAATCTTGGATCGAAGCGGTGCAACCAGCTGTTTCCCTCGCGGTAGGCACTCTGATCGATTTTGCTTAATGTCTGCATAAAGCACAACAGGGGGCTCCGAGAAGCCCCCTGTCCGGGATAAAACCCACCACAACTCAAGCCATGCAGGCAGAGCGGAATTTACAGATGGGCGACAATCGCGTCGCCGATCTCAGCCGTATTGACCTTCTTTTCATCAGCCAGGCCCTGATAGATATCCCCGGTCCGATAGCCGGCATTGAGGACCTTTTCGACTGCCGCATCGATGGCATCGGCGGCATCAACCATACCGAAGGAGTAACGCAGCATCATCGACGCAGAGAGGATCTGAGCGATCGGATTGGCAATCCCCTGGCCGGCGATGTCGGGAGCGCTACCACCGGAAGGCTCGTACATGCCGAAGGAACCTTCGGCCAGGGAGGCGCTCGGCAGCATACCAAGGGAGCCGGTCAGCATCGCAGCCTCATCAGAGATAATATCGCCGAACATGTTGCCGCAGAGCATCACGTCGAACTGCTTCGGCCACTTGACCAGCTGCATGGCGGCATTGTCGACATACATGTGGGACAGCTCAACGTCCGGGTACTCTTTGGCGACCCGCTCGACAACCTCGCGCCAGAGCACCGAGGTCGACAGAACATTGGCCTTATCGATGGAGCAGACCTTCTTGCCTCGCTTGCGCGCCGCCTGAAATGCCACATGGCTGATCCGCTCAACTTCGGCATCGGAATACTTCATAGTATCGAAACCGGTCCGCTGAGCGCCCTCGCCTTCGATCCCCTTCGGCTCGGCAAAGTAGATACCACCGGTCAGCTCACGCACCACCAGCAGGTCAAAGCCACCCTCGATCACTTCTTCCTTGAGGCTCGAGGCACCGGTCAGAGCGGGAAAAATGATCGCCGGGCGCAGATTGCAGAACAGGCCGAAAATCTTCCGCAGCGGCAGCAGGGCGCCTCGCTCCGGCTGCTCATCGGGGGGCAGGCTTTCCCACTTGGGGCCACCGACGCTGCCGAACAGGATGGCATCGGACGCCTTGCAGATCTCAATGGTCGTTTCGGGCAGAGCCTTCCCTTCGTTATCAATCCCGGCGCCGCCAACATTGGCGATGGTGCGCTCGAAACAGACGTCGTATTTCTTCTCCACAGCGTCCAGCACCTTGAGTGCTTCAGCCATAACCTCAGGCCCGATCCCATCACCAGGCAGGACTGCAACTTTAAATGTCGATCCCATCTTGACTCTCTCCTTGAATTATGAAAACCCAGCCGCTTCCCAGGAGACTGTCGGACTTATCATAAATCGACTGCAAAATCGGCTGATCGGCCCAGATTTCCGACAATTTTCGACAAATAGCTCGGCTATTCGCTCTCAAATTCTCGAAAATCTGGTCTCGAACATCCAATTTTTCGTTTCGATCCAGAAAGCCCGACAGCCTCCTAGGCGAAAATGGCTAAAACTATAGGAAGGGGGTCTTTTTTTGTCAAACCCTTTTTGCCTTGGGCCTTTACGGATCCAGAAAGCCCGACGGCCTCCTAGGCAAGCTTGTCGACCGCCACCCGGTAGCGAGGATCTTCCAGGTTCACTTCGACCATACTGCCGGCGTTATCAAGCAGAGTTCGGCATTCCTCGCTCAAGCCCTTCAAGCGCAGCTTTTTACCCTGGTTCAGGTAACGCTCGGTCAAGCTGCTGACCGCCTCCAGGCCGGAATGGTCGCATACCCGCGCGCGGGTGAAATCGATGACCACCTGCTCTGGATCTTCATAGGGGGTGAATTGATCGTAAAAACTGCGGATCGAACCAAAGAACAGCGGGCCACTCAGTTTGTAGACCTTCGCCCCCTGATCATCCAGTTGGGCGTGAGAATCGACTCGCTTGGCGCTTTCCCAGGCGAAGACTAACGCCGAAACCACCACGCCGACCGCCACGGCAACGGCCAGATCGGAAATGACCGTAACCCCTGAGACCAGGATCAGCACCAGGGCATCACTGCGGGGAATTTTATGCAGAATGCGCAAGCTGGACCAGGCAAAGGTGCCGATGACCACCATGAACATAACCCCGACCAGGGCCGCCAGGGGAATCATTTCGATCAGCCCGGAGGCCAGAACGATAAAGGCGAGTAAAGATAGAGCGGCAGTGATCCCGGAGAGCCGCCCGCGACCACCGGAGCTGATGTTGATCATGCTCTGACCGATCATCGCGCAGCCGCCCATGCCACCGAAGAACCCGGTCACCACGTTGGCCACCCCCTGGCCGATGCATTCCCGGTTGCCACGCCCACGGGTTTCGGTCAACTCATCCACCAGGGTCATGGTCATCAGCGACTCGATCAGCCCAATCGCCGCCAGAATCACCGAATAGGGCAATATAGTGAGAATATTCTCCAGCGTCAGGGAAACCATGGGAATGTGAAACTCCGGCAAGCCGCCGGCGACCGAGGCCAGATCGCCGACCATCCGGGTATCCAGACTGAGCCCATGGGCCAGTGCGGTGACCACGACAATCGCCGCCAGCGAAGAGGGAATGGCGCGGGTCAGCTTCGGCAAAAAATGGATGATCGCCATGGTAAGCAGCACCAACCCGAGCATCAGGTAGAGCTGCGTTCCCTGCAGCCACTGCTGGCCACCGATGCCATCGGCCTGCTTGAATTGGCCAAGCTGGGCCAGAAAGATGACGATCGCCAGCCCGTTGACAAAGCCGAGCATCACCGGATGCGGAATCAGGCGCACAAACTTGCCCAACCGCAAGACCCCGGCGCTGATCTGGATAATCCCCATCAGCACCACGGCGGCAAACAGGTACTCAACCCCATGATCGGCAACCAGATCGACCATCACCACTGCCAGGGCTCCGGTAGCGCCGGAGATCATTCCCGGCCGGCCACCTGCAACGGCAGTGATCAGGCCAACCATGAAGGCGGCGTAGAGGCCAACCAGAGGATCAACTCCGGCGACAAAAGCAAAGGCGACCGCTTCTGGCACCAAAGCCAGGGCTACGGTCAGCCCGGAAAGGAGGTCATCTTTACAACTTGCTGATTTTCTGACAAAAAACTCGAACATTTTAATCCTTTGGCTACTTTTTTAAAATTTGGCGCAAAAGACGCCGACTATAGTCCCAATCGGCGGGTCTGGCAAGCAGGAATTCCCACCGGAAGCAATTCAACCACTTAAATGGCCGGCCACAGCGCTGTTCAATTCAGCTTGAGCTGGCCCTTATCCTTACCGGGTAATTCCCCTATTAGGGTTGTTTTCACCCGACCCGATGGTGTTTAATGAGTCCGTTTGCTTGCCAAACTTGCATTTTTTATTTCAAGGAGGTTTTTATGTTAAAAAAATTGCTGATTCTTTGCGCTTTGGCGGCCTGCTGGGCCGCTCCTGCCGCCGCAGGCATCATGCCGGGAAGCTTCAGCCTGTCGCCAATGGTCGGCGGGCATGTTTTTGAAGGGAATCAATCGCTGGAGAATTCTCTGCTGGGGGGCATTGGTCTTGGCTACAACCTGACTGAACATGCGGCCCTGGAGGCGGTCTTCACCCAGACCAACGCCGACGCGGAGGACGCTTCGACCAGCGACTCCAAGGTCAGAACCTACCGCCTGGATGCGCTTTATCACTTCACGCCGGAAAATACACTGGTTCCCTACCTGGCGATCGGCTTCGGCGGCATCGACACCAACCCTGACGACTCCGATATTGAAAGACACTTCATGGCCAATTATGGGGTCGGAATAAAATATTTCCTGGATCAGTGGGTGGCCTTAAGGGCTGACGTGCGCCACCTGCTGAACTTTCCTGAGCCGGACAATAATCTCCTCTACAGCGCCGGGCTTTATATTCAGTTCGGAACTCCTGCTGCGGCGCCAGCCGCAGTGATGATTCCAACCGCGCCGGAGCCGCTGGACAGCGACGGGGATGGGGTCGCCGACGAGCGCGATCAATGCCCGGACACCACAACCGGCACCCCGGTCGATGTCAACGGCTGCCCCCTTGACACTGATGGTGACGGCGTTGTCGATAGCCTGGACAGCTGCCCTGACACCCCACAGGGCACTGAAGTAGACAGCAGTGGTTGCGGACTTGACAGCGATGGGGACGGCGTTGCCGATCTCCATGACAGCTGCCCTGAAACTCCCAAGGGCGCTCCTGTCGACGACAGCGGCTGCCCCTTGGACAGCGACGCAGATGGCGTCTTCGACTATCTGGATCAATGCCCGGCGACTCCAAAGGCTGTTTCCATTGACGCCTTGGGCTGCCCAACCACACTTAAATTGCAGATCAACTTTGGCCTCGACAGCAATCAGATCGCCGAGCAGTACCTGAGCGAGATCGCCAAAGCGGCTCAATGCATCAATGAATACCCTGGCAATCTGGTCTACATTGACGGCCACACCGACAACCAGGGGCCGACGGACTACAATCAGACTCTCTCCGAACGACGCGCAGCGGCGGTTGTAAAAGCATTAATTGAAAAGTTTGCTATCCCCGCCGAACGACTTAATGCCCGGGGCTTTGGCGAAAGTCAGCCAGTTGCCGATAATGCAATCAAGGCAGGACGCTTAGCCAACCGGCGGGTCGAGGTTGCCTGCGGCGCGAAATAGCTCAACAGTTTTTTCCATAAAAACCTGAAACGGCCGGGAGATTGTTCTCCCGGCCGTTTCAGGTTTATTGGATCGGAATCTCCCGAACCTCAAGTCCGGAACCGCTTCTGGTCTGATAAAGATAGAGCAGCAGGCTCCGTCCGGGAGACCCGCTGAGATGCTCGAAAACACCGGCCGCATACTGCAGCTTGCCTTCGCGGCGCAGGCCACTGATCTCAGCCTTCACCCTCTGCCGCACCCGCAACTGTTCAGTTTCACTCAGGGCAACATTGAAAAACTCCGGTTCTCGACCCGGAACCACTCGCTCATGATGGGCATAATCCCGCGCCAGGGCCTCGCGCAGCGGAGGGAGGTTTTCAGCTGCGATCTCTGCCTTGAGATAGGCATACATAACACCATAGAGATCCCGCAGAGAACGGCTCTGGTGGTAGAAACCCTGTTCACGCCAATAGTTATCTAAACTGGCCATAGCTTGAGACAGGCCGCCAAACTCTGGCACTAACTCTTTCAGCAGAAAGCTGAATCGGCCACTGTTGTAGAACAGATCGAGCAATCGGCCGATGCCGCGCAACCTCTCAAGTTCGTTAAAGCTGATATCCCTGGTCTGCAGCACGCTGTAAGGCGGATTCGGGTCAAATTTCAAACCCAGCTCGGCGGCCTGGGCGCGCAGGGGGGCCCCTGGCAACAATTTGACTGGTTCAAGCTGCAGATGATGCGGACTGAGAGCTGCGGTCCAATCGAGAGAACGCAGAAAATGCTCAAAAGACTCCCCCGGCAATCCGGCGATCAGATCCAAGTGCAGATGGATCGTTCCTAGCCTGCGCAACCGTTCAACATTCTTTGCCAGCAGCTGGAGCGAGGCCTGTCGGTCGATTCGGGCCAGGGTTTCCGGCAAGGTCGATTGCACGCCGATCTCAAACTGAAAAATGCCCGGCGGAACCCCGGCCAAAACCTCCAGGGTCGCATCATCGAGCAAGTGGGCACCGATTTCAAAATGGAAGCGGCTCGAACGGTTATGCTGCAGAATAAAGCTGAAAATCTCCTGACTGCGCGCATTATTGTAATTGAAGGTGCGGTCGACAAATTTAATCTGCGCGACCTTTTTCTCCATCAAAAACAACAAATCGGCTTTGATCCGCGCCATGGAGAATGAGCGTACCTGATCGTCGAGGGAACTCATGCAAAAGCTGCAATTGTATGGGCAACCGCGACTGGATTCGAAGTAGACCAGGGTCCGCGACAGATCGACCAGGCCGGCCTGAAAGGGGGATGGCAGCAGATCGAGATCCTGCAGCTGACTCTGGCGGCCATTAAAGCCCGGGTTTTCTCTGGTTCTCAGACCAGGCAGCGGGCCTGGTTGCTGGTTATGAAGCCAGGCGCTGAGCAGATGTTTCAGTGGCCGTTCCCCCTCGCCGCTGATAAGCGCCGCGACGGGATAGCGCTGAAAAAAATCCTCCGCCACAAAAGAAACCTCCGGACCGCCCAATACGATTCGCAGATCGGGCAAAACCAATTGCAAGGCTTCCGCCAGTTCCAAGCTGGCTTGCCGATTCCAGATATAGACCGAAAAGCAGACCACGTCAGGCTGCAGAGCAACAATCTGGCCCAGCACCGACTCTTTCGGTTCATGCAGGGTAAATTCCTGTTGGAGAATCTCTCCGCACTCCTCGCCACAAAAAGCTGCCAGGCAGGGAAGCGCCAGGCTGGCGTGAATATATTTACTGTGCAAGGTCGTTAGAAGAGTGCGCATGGGCGGCAGGATAGCCCAACGGCAGTTTCCGATTCAAGGCTTTGCTGCTGGCTCTGTTGCCAACCCGCTTGCAGCTTTCGCCTGCTTGGCCACCTGTGCTATGCTCCGCCGGCAGTGAAAGGAAAGATCATGAGTCAGAAAAAAACGATTCTCGCCGTGGTTGCCGATGCAAGCGGCGAAGTTTTTGAACACCCGGAGTTGCTGCTGGCAGGCATGAACGGTATGAGCATCCGTCGCCCCGAGGCGGACGAACTGATCCCGCTGCCGGAGGGCAGCCGACTCTTCACCATACCGGACACCCCACCGATCGGCTTCGACCTTCGCAGCGGCAAGCAGACGGTTGCGGAAAGATTGCCCCGCAGCTGGGGCGGCGGTAAAATTCAGGCGGTTTCCGCCTTCGTCACGCCCGGTTTCACCCGCACCCTGCTGCCCGCGGCTGCCTATCCGGAAAAACAGGTGGAATTAACCCTCTGGGCCTACACCGCGGTCGGCTGGTGCGTGGAAGAGGAGCGTTTTTATGTTGCCGCGCTGCGGGTCGATCGCAACCAGCAGTGGCAACCAGAGCATTTTGACGACCGGAAACTTGAGCCGCTGGTTCGCAAGCGGGTGGCCGAACAGCCCAAGAACCGCTTGATCGAACAACTCTCCCGCTGTGCCCTCGACTACCACTGCTTTGCCGCCAAGAATCTGTTCTTCGGCCGCTGGGAAGCCCCCCTGCCCTGCTCGCCAACCTGCAATGCCCGCTGCGTCGGCTGCATCTCCCTGCAGGAGGCTCCCGACTGCTGTCCATCCAGCCAGGAACGCCTCAACTTTGTTCCAACCGTCGCTGAACTCTGCGAGGTTGCCGTCCCCCATCTGCAGTCGGCAGCCAACGCCATCGTCTCCTTCGGTCAGGGTTGCGAAGGCGATCCGATCCTGCAGGCCGAAACGATCTGCGCGGCGGTCAAGGAGATGCGTCAGCAGACCGCACGGGGAACCATCAACTTCAATTCCAACGCGTCGATCCCGGCAGCGGTCGAGCGGCTTGCCGAGGCCGGAATCGATTCGATCCGCATCTCTTTGAACTCTGTCCAGGAACGCTTCTATAACGCTTATTACCGTCCCCAGGGCTACAGCCTTGCTCAAGTCCTCGACTCGGCGCATCGGGCCAAACAGAACGGCCTGTTTACCATGCTCAACTACCTGGTCTTTCCAGGCATCAATGACCGTGAGGATGAAATCGAAGCGCTGCTGGAGCTGATCGAGTCGGCTGGAATTGATATGATTCAGATGCGGAATTTGAGTATCGACCCGCTGCTCTACTGGAACAGCCTGCCGGCCGATGGCCAAGGAGTCGGCATGAAACGGATGCTGGACCGCTTGAAGCAGGCGGTTCCACGTTTGCAGTTCGGCTATTTCAACCGCACAAGAGAAAACTTTTACCCAGCTGGATTTGAAACCGACTGGCCCCTGCCGGCGCAAATTTAAGCTTAAAAAAAACGGCAACCGATCCCGGGTTGCCGTTTTTTTATATTCAATCCTAAATAAAGCTTACCAGAACTGCCAATTTCCGGTCTGCAGCACATAGACCCCCAGCGCCAGGTTGGTCACCGCATGCGAGAGGGCACACTGGGCAATGCTGCGGGTCCTATATAGCAGCAGATTATAGGCTACCCCGGCCATCACGCCGGCAAGCACCAGATTGTGCTCCAGACCAAACAGCACTGCGCTGATTGCGAAGGACGCCAGGGTGTAGGTCCCGATTTTTACCTTGATAAAATCGGCATCGATGATGTAGCGCAGCAGAAACGAGCGCCAGAAGATCTCTTCCATGATCGGCACCACCAGGACCGCACCGAACAGGCGAAAGCCGACCATTGCGGTACGCAGGCCGGACTCATTCAGCAGCGTCGGATCAAACCCCTTGTTGTCGCCAAAGGTCGCGAAATCCCAATCCATGTTGATCCACAGAACAAAGACCAGCAGCCCGAGGGCAATACTCGCCAGAGTCTGCCCGGGACGAGCCAGATCTGACCAATTCAGTTCGCCATAGTGGCGCAGAAACACCAGCAGCAGCCCGGCGACCAGCAGCGCCTTGACGGGATAAATCCACAACAGCTGCTGATCGGTCAGCTGCAGCAGATCCTGCTCTACCAGCCACTCGAGCCCTTGTTGAACACCGATAAATCCCATAAAGACTGCGAAAGGAATAATCCGAACCCAGGCTTCTTTTGTCATTCAACCTCCCCCTTCTGCTTCAAAATCATTAAAGATGTCAACCTTTACCGCCGGTTGTTTTCCAGACGGCAACTTCTCGTTGAGCGGCGGACATAAATTTGCTGAAGTCGGCTTCCAGAGCACCACGCACTCTTTCCAGTTCGGAAAACCCGGCAGCAAGCGGCAACCGGTGCTTCAGGCGGGCCTCAAGCCGTTGCAGGACCCGGGCGACGATCTCCACCCGCCGGTAGGAGAAAAGCCAGTCTTCCTTAATCATCCGGGGCAAGAGCAGCTGAAGCCGGTCCGGTAAGAGCTGCTGGCAACTCGACAGCCCCGCATAGACCTGCTGGGCAAAATCATCCAAGGGGATGTTCGAGTAACATTGCCATTGGCAGGCGAGAAAATGATCATAGAAGACATCGACCAGGACACTTCGGCCATAGCGAAAGCGTGGGTCAAGCCGCCGACGGCTGGCCTGAAAGTGGCAATTCTGCTGAGTGTAAGCGTCGAGCCGGCGATGCAGGCGCAGATGCATGGCCAACTCTGCAGGAAGCTCTGAAGAAATCCTTCCTTTGACAAAATCCCCCATCAGCGACCCGGACCAGGCCAGGGGGGTCGGTTCAGAAAAATACAGATGGGCGAGATAATTCACAACGCTGAAAATGGGGAATTAAACAGCATTAACTGCCCGCATCAAGTTTTTCGAGCAACGACTTCAACTCGCGTCGCACCACCTGGGTAATGCTGGTCTCCTCAAGCAGATAGCGGAAGTAACGCAACATCACATCGCGCCGGCCACTGCGAACAAAACGACGGCTGAGCTCCTCGAGCTGCGGAATCGGCTTATCCTCGTTATCCATCAGGGTGGTGAAAGCGGTCCCAGCCAGGGTGAAATCCTCCCGATCGCAATAGAGACGCACCAGGCCGATCTCGGCGTAGCGATCATAGCCCTGTTCAAGCGACTTTCGATAACAGGTCTCGGCCTCATCCAGATCACCAAGGTTGACCCAGGCATCGCCCATACGCGAGTGCAGAGCCTGAGTGCCGTTGGAGAATTTGAGAATTTCGCTCCAGATTTCAATCGCTTTGGCATATTGCCGATGCCAGCGATAGCAGTTCCCCAGACCGTAGAGCGCATAGGGATTGTGAGGATCGACCTTTAAGGCACGCCGGAAGAAATTCTCCGCCTTTTCGAAATCATTGATCCGCCAGCAGAGCTTGCCGATGATGGTGAGAATATGCAGTTCGTTCTCGTCAAAGGACAGCACCTTTTCGTAGTAGCGGATGGCGACCTCGTCGTTCCCCATGCGATGCTGCAGGTCCGCCATCCCGGTTAAGGCGAAACGATCCCGGGGATCGGCCTGAATGATCTGCTGGTACATTTCATCTGCTTTGTCAAACTGCATCAGGGCCTTGAAGCTGTCGGCGATCCGGGTCATCACGTGCTTATCCCGCGGCCGTAAGCTGAGGTACTGATTCCAGAGCCGGATCGCTTCCTGATGGCGTTGCAGTTTTTTACAGACGTCTCCCAGGCCGCGTAAAGCAAAGAGGTTTTTACGATCTACCTCCAGCAGTCGACGATAACAGCGCTCCGCCTCATCATAATCACCCGCCTCACGGCAGGCATCTCCCATGCCGGAAAGCAGATAAGGGTTATCCGGTTCTGTCTCCAGACCGCTACGGAAAAGTTCACGCGCTTCATCGTAGCGCCGGGCACGGAATTTCTGACGGGCCTTCTTGGAAATTTCAATAACCGAACTACGTGGCTGGTTTTGAGGGCTCCCCGAAGGGTCGTTTTCTGATCGACTCACAGTGTCTCCTGCAGATTCATTTGTGGGCAACGCAATTTCAGGCGGCGCAGATACTCTTCACGACACCAGTTTTCCAGAGCGATCATCGCCTCCAGGGGCTGGCGATAATCCTGCTGACCGATGGCGAAAACGCCATGTCCATAGACAACCGCGATGCCCTGCTGGGCGATGACTGGCGGAACTTTCTTCGCAATCCCTCCGGCGCCAACCTCTCCCGCGACAACCGGAACGGGACCAAGATATCTGACTTTGGCGCAATCTTTCCAGCAATCAGTAATACCACAGGCTGTTTCATCGCAAAGCAGACTGAGAATGACCGAAAACTTCGGATGGCCGTGCAGAATGGTCGCTGCGCCGGTTTCCGCCAGAATGGCGCGATGAGCGATCAGTTCACTTGAAGCGGTAATCCCCGCCGTGCTGGAATTATCGTTCGGGACCAGATCGATGCAGCCGGCCAGGTCATCCAGGCTGGCTCCTGTTTGAGAAATATATAACTGGTCGCCCTGACCGCAGGAGAGATTGCCAAAAAAGGAATCGACCAGTTTCAATTCGACCGTCCGCAGCCCGGCCTGCTGCATGGCGGCGAGGATCTGAGATTTTTCGGCGAGCTCTCCCTGGTACAGATCTGCGACCCTGGAAGCAATCGGCTGTTCAAGCTGCGCCCAGAGCGGCTGCAGCAGCTGCAGTTCAGTTTCACTGGGTGGAGCAGCGCACAGCAGATCAAAGAGCGTTTTGACATAAACAGCGTGGTAAACCGACGAATAGTTGATATAGGCCTGCTCAACGGTCACGCTGCCGGTGGCGAGAATACCGACCCCCTCAACCAGAATCCCCTTACGCTGGCCGAGGAGTTCGACCAGATGTTGCGGGTCAGCATGGGAAAAGTCGCTTTTGCGCACCAGGGGAATATCGTGCAAAAAGGTGCGGGTTTCCGTATCCAGAGGCACCAGCTGTGTTTCCGCCTCAGCGACCCGCTGCAGCAACAGCTCCATAAACGGCAGCGCGGGCTGGGCGAGTACCAGCGAGACCACATTGAGACGCTCAATGATCGCCCTGCCAAGGGAAAACAATTCCTCAGCACCCCAGGTCAACAGGCAATCATCCTGCGCCAAAAGAGCCGTCCGTCCCGGCAGTGCACTTCCGTCAGCATAGAGCTTGTCGGCATACTTTTCTATCTGTCGGATCAAGGCTGCTGCTCCAGAAAATCGGCCTGGATGAAGCGGCCCTGGGAATCCAGGCCACGGATCCGGTAATACTTCTGCAATTCAGCTTCGAAACGACTGCGATCGATCGGCGGCACCTCAATACCATCGCCGCTGCTTCCTGCCTCGGTAAAGAATCGTTCCGGCAGCAGGTCATCCTGGCAGGAGAACCCGAGCTGCTGATTATAATAGCGTTCGGTCAGGTAGATCCGTTCGCCAATTGTTTTTAGCGCCTGGGGACTGTACTCGACGCCGGTGGCCGCTGAGAGCAATTCGGCGTACTCTTCAAGACTGGCACCAAAAAAGGAAAATTTACAGGCGACCAGAGAATCGATGCTGGCGTTACAGTCTTCGGCAATTTTGACGATCCGCGCTTTGCCGGCAAAATCGAAGCGGTCGGTGGCCACCGGCTTGCGGAGAATCTCGTGGGAGATCGGATAGGCGCGCAGATGGCAGCCCCCACGGTTGCTGGTGGCATAGGCCAACGCCATACCATAGGCACCGCGCGGGTCATAGGCCGGCAATTCCAGCCCCTTGACACTCATACTCAGCTGCGGCTTGCCGAGCTTCTGGGTCAGGCGTTTGGCCCCTTCTGCCAGCTGGTCGCCATCTCCCTGGCGCGCAGCGATCTCTTGTAGTAAAGCACCGATCTCTTCGGCACGCGGGAAACGCCCCCTGGCTTCGCCCCAGGCTGAGATGCTGGCGGCGGCGGAAATGGTATCCATGCCGAGTTGATTGCAGAGATTATTCGAATTGACGATGGAACGCAGATCATTGATGCCATTGAGGGCGCCAAAATGATTGACCGTTTCATATTCCGGTAGCGGGGTGCCATCCTGAAGACTTTTTTTGCATTGGATCGGGCAACCGTAGCAGCCATGGTTCTTGGGTTGAAACGCCTTGCGGATTGCCGGTCCGGAGTACTGATCGGCATCGGCGAAAACGGTCTTACGGAAATTCTCCGTCGGCGCCATGCGCCGTTGCGCCATCAGGTCGACCAGCGCCGGGGTTCCATAATTGGCAATACCCAAGTCACCATAGATGACGGGTGAGGCCTTGAATAATCGGATCACATCCTGTCGCGCCTCGGTAAAGCGTTGCTGGTCGACGATGCTGGTTTTCAGCTGGCCATCGACCACTAGGGCTTTCAAATTTTTCGCCCCCATGACCGCGCCCAGGCCACCCCGGCCAACCGAGTTGCCCTCGCCCATCATGATGTTGGCATAGAGCACACGATTTTCGCCAGCCGGACCGATCGCAGCAACACTGCCTTTGGTTTCGAGGGCCTGAACTGTTTCGGTAATCCGCCGTCCCCAAAGCTGGTCGGCAGGAAGAAATTCGCCCCCCTGGGGAGTGATGCCGAGGGCAACCGGCGCGCTGCTGCGGCCAACGATTTTAAGGGCGTCAAAGCCAGCCGCTTTCAATCGCCAGGCGAAGCGCCCTCCCGCCGAGCAGTCATAGATGGTTCCGGTCAACGGCGATCGGGAGACAACACTGAGGCGGGCCGCCGTCGGCGCTGCGGTTCCACAGAGCGGGCCGACGGCAAACACCAGCGGCATTTCCGGATCGAACGGGTCCAGCTGATAGAAATCACGCAGCAGGCGCACCCCTAGGCCACGCCCGCCCAGATAGTTTTGCAGAAGATCGGCAGAAAGCGCTTCTGGCCAGCTGCGGCCAGTGGTCAGATCGATATTCAGCAGCCGGCCATGCCAGCCTTTCATCGAGCTTTCTCCAGCACCGGAACACCTTCTTCAACCTCCGCCCGGGCAGTTTTCTCTGCCGACTCCGGTAGCTCGAAAACGGCGAGCCGGCCGTTGGCCAGAGCTTTAAAATCTGCCAGGTTCTTTTTTGAAACCGATTTGGCTGCCGGCACCTTCACCCGGTAGGGATTAACCGGGGTGCCATTCTTACGCATGCGGAAACAAAGATGCGGCCCTGTGGCCAGGCCGGTGCTGCCGACGTAGCCGATCACCTGGCCCTGATCAAGCTTTTTGCCACGCTTCATTCCCCGGGCAAACCCTTTCATGTGCAGGTAAAGGGTCGTATAGCCATTGCGATGCCGAACCTCGATAAAATTGCCGTTACCCCTGGTATAGCCGATCCGGGAGATCGTCCCGGCGCCAACAGTCTTGATCGGGGTTCCGGGCGCCGCGGCATAATCGATAGCCGGGTGGGCCTTCCAGGTTTTGGTGATCGGGTGGAATCGCTTCATGGTGAAGCCGGACGAGATCCGCGAGAAGGACAGCGGCGCCTTCAAGAAAGCCTTTTTGACATTCCGACCACTTTCATCATAGTAGGAGGGATGGCCGTCACCATCCTGGTAGAGAACCGCATGATAAACCTTGCTGCGATTGACAAATTGGGCGGCCAGAATCCTGCCATAGCCGGCGGGCTTGCCCTCGCGATAGCGTTTTTCCACCAGAGCCTGAAAGGTGTCACCGACACGGAGGTCGAGGATGAAGTCGATATCCCAGGCAAAAATATCGGCCAGGGCGATGGCGAATTCGCTGCTCTCACCGATCTCCATGACCGCATCAAACAGGCTGGACTGAATGGTTCCTTTGACCAGTTCGGTTTCGACATCATAGACGATCGGCTCGATTTCCATCCGGGTTTCATCCGCCTCACGGCTGATAATCAACTGCTCGTCGGAATCAATTTCATAAATAAACTTTTCAAATTCACCATCGGTCGTGCAGATCCGGTAGGGTTGGCCGGCGCAGATCTTGGTGAAGGGAAAAACCTCGCGGCTACGTTTATTCAGCTCATGAATCTCCTGTGGGGTAAAATAATCACCGAGCAGGGCAGATATCGTCTCACCAGACTGAACCAGATTGCGCAGTTCACGTTTAAAAGGTTTGGCCGGCGCAGGTGGCACAACCGGTTTTGGCAGCCCACTGTCGACCGTCGGAGCAGTGATTTCAACGGGGCTGGTACGAGCCTCAAGCTCAGGGCTGGGACCGCGACTGAAGAGCAAAAAAGCACATAAAGTAACCAGAGCCAGCCCCAAAGCTCCTGCCAGATGGCGACCCAGCGGACGCCGACGGCGGGAAGGACTGAAAGAACGGCGTGGTGGTTGAAAATCCTGTTTCAAGCTCATTTCGGTAACCAGGTCAGACGGCCGGTAAAGGCGCCTGAGAATAGATAGTGAAGGCATTAACAAACAATTAGAGAATAATAACAGCAGCGAGAGGCATTTGTCCAGAAAACTGCACAGCGATGGGATTGCCAGAGGCGATTCTTCAGGCTAACATACCAACGACGTTTGCGATCGAATAAACAGCATACTCGCTGGACTTACCTGCAGACCAGTCTCAAGTTATCCACCTGCTCTGTAATTGCCGAAGGATAGACCATGATAAACAACCAACGAATCATCGATGAATTTTCTCGCCAGGCCGCGATTGACAGCCCCTCTTTCCAGGAAAAAGAGATGGCTGACTACCTGGAAAAGCGCCTCAAAAAGCTCGGGGCAACCGTTGAATACGACAACGCCGGTGGAAAAATCGGCAGCCAGAGCAATAATTTGATCGCCCGGCTGCCGGGCAGCAAAGCGGGAGAGCCTTTTCTGCTGTCGGTGCATATGGACACGGTCACCCCGGCAGAAAATGTCCAGCCAGTTTTGCATGAGGGCATCTTCACCAGTGCCGGAGAAACGATCCTGGGCGCTGACGACAAAGCCGGAATTGTCGAAATGATCGAGGCAATCGAGGTCCTCAAAGAGCAGGGTATTCCTCATGTACCGCTGGAAATCGTCATCACCGTCTGTGAGGAACAGGGTTTGCTCGGGGCCAAGCATCTGGACTTCAGCCTGATCAGCGCCAAACGAGGGGTCGC
>CAMYNR010000059.1:23362-43770 GCA_947259715.1 uncultured Desulfuromonadales bacterium | reverse complement strand
GCTTCCTGCTGCTGGTGCGCCCAGCGCGCCAGTCCCCACCAGGTGGCAATCGCGAGCAGAAATGCAGTCAGCATCAGCGCATGCGCCGGATGACCTTCAGGGATACCGAAGATCAAGCCACGGTTGCAGAGAAAAACCCCTGGAATCGGGTTGAGGGCCTGACGCGGTGAGGGAAAGGTTTCATAAAAAATCGCATACCAGAAAAACAGCTGCAGTAATACGGGAATATTCTGCATCACCTCGATAAACCAGGTGGCCAGCTTAGCGACCAGCCAGTTATGCGAAAGGCGCGCTATTCCGATCAGGGTGCCGAGCAGAGTGGTGATGATGATGCCGATAAAGGCGACTTTCAGGGTGTTAAGGGCACCAACCAGCAGCGCTTTCAGGTAGCTGTCGGCGGCCGAATAGTCGATCGGCGATTCACCGATCTCAAAGGATGCTTCTTTACCAAGAAAATCAAAACCGGTGGCAATGTTCTGCCGTTCCAGGTTCGCCTGAGTATTGCTGAACAGGATATAGCCAAAAATTCCGACCAGCAGCAGCGCCGCAATCTGAAAAAAGATAGCGCGCTTGGCTGGATCCCGCCAGAAGGGGACTTTCGTCGGGGAGGCCGATGTGGCTTTCATTTCAGTCGTCAAATCAGTGCAGCCTTGTAATGAATACAGTCAAGGTCGACTTTTCAGTTGCCGCCCTGGGGCAGTCCAGCTCCAGGGCGGCTTTGATGTGGTTTCGGTCCGTTATAACAGAGACGTCAGGTCTATTTGAAGGGCGGTGAATACATCAGGCCACCATCGGTCCAGAGCGCATTCAGGCCGCGCTCAAGGCCCAGGGAGGTGTTGACGCCGACATTCCGATCGAAGACTTCCCCATAGTTGCCAACCTGCTTGATGATGTTGTAGGCAAATTTTTCATCCAGGCCTAAGGATTTTCCATTGCCTTCCGTAACCCCGAGGAAGCGTTGTACGATCGGATCTTTGCTTTTCAGTTTTTCGTCGACATTCTTTGAGCTGATGCCAAGCTCCTCAGCGTTAATCATCGCCAGCACGGCAAAGTCGACAATGTCCCGGAACTGATCGTCTCCATGGCGAACCGCCGGGGCGAGGGGCTCTTTGGAGATGATTTCCGGCAGGATAATGTAATCCTTCGGGTTTGGGGCGACGGCACGGGTTCCCGCCAGCTGGGAGGCGTCAGAGGTCAATACATCACAGCGGCCGGCAAAGAAGGTTTTGGCCAACTCGGTGGTCGATTCAATGACCACAGGTTTCCATTGCAGGTTGTTATTACGGAAAAAATCGGCTGCATTCTGCTCGGTTGTGGTTCCCGGCAGTACGCAGACGGTCGCCCCATCGAGTTCCTTGGCGCTCTTGACGCCAAGCTTTTTCGAGATCATAAAACCCTGTCCGTCGTAATAATTGACAGTGACAAAGTTCAGACCCAATTGGGTTTCCCGGCTTAAAGTACGGGTGGCGTTACGGGTCAGCAGGTCGATTTCTCCCGACTGCAGGGCGGTAAAGCGCTGTTGGGCAGTCAGAGGGGTAAATTTGACTTTATCGGCATCGCCAAAAATAGCTGCTGCGACAGCGCGGGCGGTATCCACGTCAAGTCCTTTCCAGACGCCTTTTTCATCCGGCATGCCAAAGCCGAATACCCCGCCGTTCACCCCAGTCTGAATGAATCCCTTCTTCTTGACCGCATCCAGATCTTTTCCGGCATGGGCAACGCTGACCAGCAGCAGGCACAGGGCCAATAAAGTGACCAACAGCTTGATAAGTTTCATTCGTCTTTCCTCCTCTGTTTTTGTGGGTGGATAAAAAACTAAACCTCATCAGTATAGCTGAACCCCTGGAGTCAATAGCTGAGATTAATAGTCAAGTTTAGTACATTGTTCAGCGATTGCACAGCCTTATCCGGTCTGGAAGAGAAAATTCGGTAAATAATTTAACTTTATTGGCTTTGGGTTGCTCGGCAAAGCGGCTGGCCGATGGTTTCTGAAGATGGACTCTGGGGCAGGTTTTGCGGAGTAAACTTGGTGATTTGAAGCGCTTGGAATCATTAAGAACGGCCCTTTCTGGTTGTCAGAAAGGGCCGGGCAGTTGTGTTGCTTGGGCGTACTCAGACAGTCAATCAGCTGCCATAGCGCTCAACGTCAAATTCGTAGCCACAGGACGGGCACTTAACTTTCATTGCTTCCTCTCCGGTGGTGGCGGCGCACGCTGTCAGGGATAGGGCGGTGATCGCAAGGATTGACCAGATAACAAGTTTTTTCATGGTGTTTCTCCTCCAGCATTGGGGTGTGATGTTATGACCAAGTATCCGCATGCGCGGAAAGCCAATTGTTTACAAGCATAGCATAGTATTTATTTATTTCACGGGTCCGGCGATCGCCAGTTCACCGAAAATTTCTCCTGGTCCCAGAATGTCGAGGATCACTTCACGCCCCTCGCTGCTGGTGCGGGTCAGTTTGACTCGCCCCTGCTTGACGAGATAGATGTTATCGCTCTGCTCCTGGGCAAAAAAGAGGGTTGTGTTCCGTTTGCATTCCACCATCTCACTGCGGCTGGCCAGGCGCTGCAGCTCGTCATCCTCGAGCCAGGAGAACAGCGCGGCGTTCTTGATGTACCAAAGTCGGCGATTCATAACAGCAGTCTCCCGGCTCAGTGAATTGGTTGCCAGTCAGCAATAGTCTAGGCTGGGCGCCTCATTAAAACTATAAGCCAGACTACAACGTTTGTCTTTTTAGCGGCGACTATTTTGCGTCAAAAGTCAGGAGAGGTTCTCAAAAAAAAGGAAACATGTTACCTATATGATCCCGCAGCATGTGGACCACCAGTGGTTATTTTTCTGAAAGGGCGATGGGCGATGAATTTTGACAAAATTGGTGTGCAGGTACCGAAACTCCTGCTGCCGAAACCAGGCACTGACATGCAGAAATGGGCGGTTATCGCCTGCGACCAATATACCTCGGACCGGGCCTACTGGCAACGGCTCGAGGAACAGACCGCAGGATCAATTTCGACCCTGCAGCTGATCTTTCCGGAAGTTTACCTGGAAGATTCCGACGCCGAGCAACGAATCGCCGCAATCAACCAGGCGATGGAGGCTTACCTGGCTGACGGCAGCCTGATCGAGCAGCCACCCGGCTTCATTCTGGTTGACCGAAAAACCTCCGAAGTCGAATCAAGAAAAGGTCTGGTGCTGGCTCTCGATCTTGAACATTACGACTATAACAAGGGGGCGCAGAGCCTGATCCGCGCCACCGAAGGCACTATTCTTGATCGTCTGCCGCCGCGCATCAAGGTGCGACAGAATGCCCCCATCGAGCTGCCGCACATCATGGTGCTGATCGATGACCCGCAACAATCCGTGATCGAACCGCTGTTCAACGAATCCCTTGAAACGGTCTACGATTTCGACCTGCTGGAAAACGGCGGTCACCTGAAGGGCTATCGGATCGATCAGCCGGAACTGATCAGCCAGGTTGCCGCGGCACTGGAAGGGCTGGCTGATCCGGCGGCCTATAAAGCCAAGTACGGGGTAGATGGCGAGGTGATGCTCTACGCCATGGGCGATGGCAACCACTCTTTTGCCACTGCCAAGGCTATCTGGGAGAAATTGAAGCAGGAGGCGACGGACAGCTCGGCGATCATGAATCATCCGGCCCGTTATGCGCTGGTCGAACTGGTCAATCTGCACGATCCGGGCCTGGAATTCGAAGCGATCCATCGCGTCCTGTTCCAGGTTGATCCTGTTCGGTTGCAGGCCCAGATGGAGAGCTTTTTCGCCGATCGCGGCACACCCATGACCTTGACCCCCTGCGCCGATCTCAAGGCAGCTCAGGAACTGGCGGGCCATGCCCAGGGCGTTCACGCTTTTCCGGTGGTTTTCGCCGGTCAGTTCGGCGTCTGTGAGGTTGCCAACCCCGAATACACTTTGGTGGTTGCCAGCCTGCAGGCCTGCCTCGACCAGTTTCTGCAGGACCATCCTCAGGCACGAATCGACTATATCCATGGCAGCCAGCCGGTCACCGAGCTCGGCAGCAAAGCGGATGGCGCGGGATTTTACCTGCCGGCCATCTCCAAGCACGATCTGTTCAAAACCATTGTTCTCGACGGTGCTCTGCCGCGGAAGACCTTCTCCATGGGAGAGGCGGACGAAAAGCGTTTTTATCTGGAATGCCGAAAAATCAAAGGCTGATTTTCTGCCATTTCGGGGGCATTTGAGCGGCGCTGTTTCCCCTAGCTCTCAGCCTGGGGAGACAGTTATGTGCCCGCTCTTGGGGCAAAAGGAGTCTGGTTGATGTCGCAAATTACAGATGTGGTGTTCGATGTCGGGCGGGTTTTGATCGACTTCAGCTACAAGGGGTTTTTCGCCCTGCTGCGTGAGCGGGGCGCACAACTCAAGGACGTGGCCGATTTTACCGAGCAGGCAGAGCTGATCGCCTACGAACATGGCGAAATCGATACTGAGCAATTTTTTGCCGGAATCAATCGGCTGCTACAGCGGCCATTATCCCCTCAGGAACTTGCGACGGCCTGGAAAGACCTGTTTACTCCAATCACCGCCATGCTGCAGCTGGCCAGCGATCTTAAACCCCACTGTGGCGTCTACCTGCTGTCGAACACCAGTGAGTTGCACTGGCAGCACCTGCTGAGCCGTTATGAACTGGACCAGTTCTGCCATGACCGGCTGGCCTCCTATGAGGTGGGGGTGATGAAACCCCATCCGCAGATCTTCGCCGCTGCCGCGGCCCGGTTTGATCTGCAGCCGTCCCGCAGTGTGTTTGTGGATGACCTGCAGGCGAATGTCGCCGGGGCGATGGCTTGTGGCTGGCAGGGGATCTGGCACCGGGAGCCGGCGGAGACCAGAGCAAAACTCAGCGGCATGATAGGTGTCGAGCTCGTCTGAGCGGCTGCCTGCCTCGCGAAAAGTCTGCTTTTAGTGAACAAGCCAGCGGGGTACCGCGAAGGTACCCCGCTGGTCATTTCCGCGGCGCCGGTCAGCTCTGGTTGCCGTTCGGCAGCACCAGGTTGAGAATCACGCCGATCACACCGGCCAGGCCGATCCCGCCCAGTTTGACGACCGCCAGGTCAAAGTTCATCCCACCAATACCAAACACCAGAATAATCGCCACGATTGCCAGGTTGCGCGGTTCCATCAGGTCGGTTCCGGCCCTGACCAGGGTGCTGATGCCGATGACCGCGATGGCGCCGAACAGCAGCACCATGATCCCGCCCATCACCGGAACCGGAATGGTGTTTAAGAAACCGCCCAGTTTGCCGACAAACGCGAGCAGGATTGCGGCGATCGCCGCCCAGGTCATGATCGCCGGGTTGAAGGCGCGGGTCAGGGCGACAGCACCGGAAACTTCAGAGTAGGTGGTATTCGGCGGACCGCCCAAAAAAGAAGCCAGGCTGGTTGCCAGGCCATCGCCGAGCAGGGTTTGTTTGATGCCCGGGTCTTCCACGTAGTCTTTGTTGGTAATTCCGCCGATCGCCAGCACATCACCGAAGTGCTCGATTGCCGGAGCGATGGCCACCGGGACGATGAACAGGATCGCCTCGAGGTTCCATTCGGGAAAGCTGAACTGTGGAACCGCGAACCAGGGGGCGCTGGCAACTTTCTCCATTGAGACCAGCGCCGGGGCGGTCCAGTTCTGCAGGCTGCCCGGATCGAAGGACTCCTGCAGCGAGGCAGAGATCCCGGTCAAATCAAGCAGCAGGGCACTGGCATAGCCAGCGGCGATTCCGCAGAGGATCGGGATCAGCTTGAATATACCGCGGCCCAGCAGAGACATCAGAATGGTGGTCAGCAGAGCGACGCCGGCGATCAGGTAAGCGCTGGTCTGCGGCACCAGCCAGGCGGCGCCGTCACCGGTGCGTCCGGACGCCATATGCACGGCGACCGGCGCCAGCACCAGGCCGATGACCATAATCACTGGCCCGGTCACTACCGGTGGCAGAATTTTGTGCAGGATATCCGAGCCGAACAGGCGGATGCCGAAGCTGAGGATGATATAGAAAATTCCGGCGGCAAACAGCCCGCACATGGTTCCGGGAATACCCCATTGCTGAACGCCGTAAATGATCGGGGCGATAAAGGCGAAGCTGGAGGCGAGGAACACCGGCACCTTACCGCGGGTCACCGCCTGGAAGATCAGGGTGCCGGCGCCGGCGGTGAACAGGGCGACGTTGGCGTTCAGGCCGGTCAGCAAGGGAACCAGGACCAGGGCGCCGAAGGCGACAAAAAGCATCTGTGCGCCGACCAGAGCATCCCTGGGGCGCAGGTTGTAATCGGTGGCAGTTTTTTCGTTCATATGTCATTGACCTCCATGAAAAAGGGGCGTCCCAGCGGGACGCCCCTACAGGTTTCCCCGCCAGATGAGTCGTAGGGGCGCGCTGTGGCGCGCCCGCCCGTCCAGCCTATTTGGTGCCAAAGATCTTGTCCCCGGCATCCCCCAGGCCGGGAATGATATAGCCATTTTCATTGAGATGATCATCGATCGACGCGACATAGATATCCACATCGGGGTGGGCGGCCTTTACTTTTTCCAGCCCTTCAGGCACGGCGACCAGAAACAGTCCGCGAATGCTGGTACAGCCGGCTTTTTTCAGCATTTCAATGCAGGCGATCAGCGAACCGCCGGTGGCCAGCATCGGATCAAGGATCAAGGCGGTGCGGTCATCCATCTGACTGGTCAGCTTTTGAAAATAAGCGACCGGCTGCAGGGTTTCTTCATTGCGGTAGAGCCCGACGACGCTGACTTTTGCGCTGGGGACCAGGTCAAGCACACCATCCATCATGCCCAGCCCGGCTCGCAGAATCGGCACCACGGTGATCTTTTTCCCCTTGATCCGGTCGACCTCAACCGGGCCGTTCCAGCCAATGATCGTCTCGGTTTCGGTTTCCAGGTCCTTGGTTGCTTCGTAGGTCAGCAGGCGGGCGACTTCAGAAGCTAGCTCACGGAAATCTTTGGTGCTGATATCGTTTTGACGCATCAGTCCCAGCTTGTGCTTGACCAGCGGATGATCCACTTCAAAAACGGCCATCAATATCTCCTTGGAGAGAAAAAAAGTTTCGTCAGACTCAACCGCGCAGCATAAAAGTATCCCGCTAGCGGGTCAAGGATAGATAGGGTTAGGTGAGAAGTATTAAGAGTTCCAAATAAAATTATTGTCTGCTAGAATAGGCTGTTGTTTGAGATAACTTCGATCTGTTCGGGGGCTGTATAAATGAGGACTTTCAAGCGATCTGCGATCCCGTCTTTTAGCTTATTGCTACTACTACTGCTGGTGGCCTGCGCACCAGAGCCCCGGAAGATTATTGCCGAGCCTCCGGAAAAGCATGATCTGCAGCAGGATAAGCGCGCCTGTCTGGAGTTCGCTGGCAAATTCGGGATGATCGATATGGAGCCGGTGATGGCTGGCAGTGATGCGACCCTGTTCCCGGATGGTCAGCGGCAGGTGCAACTGTATGAATCCTGCATGCTGAAAAAGGGCTATCTGTTTTAAGTTTAAATCCTCTGCTGCGCCCTGACTTTCACCTGGGAAATAAAAACAGACTTCCTTCCCTGCCAAGTCTTACGTTATAGTGGTCGGCCGGTTTTTCCGGCCGACCACTTTTTATTTTCTGAAAGAAAAGGTTAATGACTGCTATCTCCTGGAAATTTCGCCTGGAATACCTGGCGGTAAAGCTGGTGGCCGCAGTGCTGCGGCGGTTGCCCCGCGAGCGCGCCCTGAAGCTGGGCGGTCGGCTCGGCCTGGTCGCCGGAATGCTGCTGACGGAGCGCCGCAAACTTGCTCTGGATAACTTGCAGCGGGCTTTTCCCGAGTGGAGCCGACAGCGGGTGGAAACGATCGCCTGGGCCAATTTTCAGCATATTGGCATCTGCAGTGCCGAAATGCTGCGGCTCGACCTGTTCCGCCGCGGCGGCGATGACCTGGAGCAGTATTTTGAGATGGTCGATCAGAATTATCTACAGGAGGCCCTGGCGCTTGGCCGGGGGGTGATTGTGTTGACCGGTCATTTTGGCTTCTGGGAGGCCGGTTTTTTCGCTTATCCTGAGATCGGCATCAAGTTTGCCGCAGTGACCAAACCGCTGAAAAATCCGTTGACCGATCGCTATTTCAGCAACATCCGCGAGTCCTTCGGCGTGCGCACCCTGGAGAGCCGCAAGGGGGCACGACGGATCCTGAAAAGCCTCCAGGAGGGGTATTCGGTGGCGATTCTGCTTGACCAGCACATCAAGCCCCCTGGCTCAGTGGCAACCGAGTTTTTCGGTCGCATGGCCTTTACCACCACCGCCATCACCAATATGGCGATGAAATATCAGATTCCGGTGGTGCCGACCTTCTGCCATCGGACGCCGGATAACCGTTACCGAATCTGGTCAGAACCGATGATCATGTTGACCGGCGAGGGGGATGAAGCGATCGCTCGCAATACCCAGCTGCTGACCGACAAGATCGAAGCTTTGTTGATAGGTTCGAAAAAATAAGCAGGAATTTAGACCATTATGAGTAAAGAACTACAACGGGAAATCGCCAAACGCCGGACCTTCGGCATTATCAGTCACCCGGACGCCGGGAAAACCACTCTCACCGAGAAGCTGCTGCTGTTCGGCGGTGCGATTCAGATGGCCGGGACGGTCAAGGCGCGTAAGTCGAGCCGGCACGCGACCAGCGACTGGATGAGCATCGAAAAGGAGCGGGGCATCTCGGTCTCCTCATCGGTGATGAAGTTTGACTATCGCGATTACGAGGTTAACCTGCTCGATACTCCCGGTCACCAGGATTTCTCTGAAGATACCTACCGGGTGCTGACCGCCGTAGACAGCGCGCTGATGGTCATCGACAGCGCCAAAGGTGTCGAGCCGCAGACCGAAAAGCTGATGGAGGTCTGTCGGATGCGCAACACGCCGGTGCTGACCTTTATCAACAAGCTCGACCGTGAGGGGCTGGAGCCTCTCGATGTGCTGGCTGATATCGAAGAGAAGCTGCAGATCGAGTGTACTCCCCTGTCCTGGCCGATCGGCATGGGCAAGCGCTTTAAGGGGGTTTACAATCTCTACCGCAAGGAGCTGAACCTGTTCACTCCCGGCGACGATGCGCGCAGCACCGAGACGATCAAAATCGCTAGCCTGGATGACCCGAAACTTGACGAGCTGCTCGGCAGCCAGGCGGATGAACTGCGCGGCGATATTGAACTGCTCGAGGGAGCGGCAAATCCCTTCAATTTGGCGGACTATCTCAAGGCCAGCCAGACGCCAGTATTTTTTGGCAGCGCGATCAATAACTTCGGCGTCCAGGAGATGCTCGATGCCTTCGTCGAACTGGCCCCGGCGCCAGGACCGCGCGAAACCGTGGAGCGGATCGTCGAACCGGATGAGGACGCCTTCTCCGGCTTCGTCTTTAAGATCCAGGCCAACATGGACCCGGCCCACCGCGACCGGATCGCCTTCTTGCGCATCTGCAGCGGAAAGTTCACCAAGGGGATGAAGGTCAAGCACCACCGCATCGGCAAGGATGTCAACCTCTCCAAAGCGACCATCTTTATGGCTCAGGATCGGGCCCATGTCGAGGAGGCCTATCCCGGTGATATTATCGGCCTGCATAACCACGGGACGATCAAGATCGGCGATACCTTCACGCCGAAGGAACCGCTTAAGTTCACCGGCATCCCCAACTTTGCCCCGGAGCACTTCCGTCGGGTGCGGCTGAAGGACCCGCTCAAGTCGAAGCAGCTGCAAAAAGGTCTGATCCAGCTGGCCGAAGAGGGCGCGGTGCAGGTCTTCAAGCCGATCAGCGGCGCCGAGTTTATCCTCGGGGCGGTTGGTGTGCTGCAGTTCGATGTGACCATGGAGCGGCTCAAGGCGGAATACAATGTCAATGCCGTTTATGAAGGGGTCGATTACAGCACCGCGCGCTGGATCGAGTGTGCTGACAAGAAGCTGCTTGATGAGTTCAGCCAGAAAAATCAGCACCAACTGGCCCATGACGCCGAAGGTCACCTGACCTACCTTGCCGCCAGCGAATGGCGGCTGGGGCACACCATGGAACAGTGGGAAGGGGTGGAGTTTCTTGAGCGGGGTTTAAGGTTCTTGTTTTTATCAGAGGGTCGCATTTTGCGGCCCTTTTTTCTTGCATCGTCAAACAAAGTTGAGAATATTACTCATAGTTTCTGGCATGAGCGGTTTTATTTACGACCTTGGCATAAGACGAAAGGGCACAGGCATGAACAGAAGAGCAAGAACCCCAATCAAGCAGGTGTTACAGGCTGATCAAACCGCTGAGCTCTGTGTTCAAGGCTGGGTGCGCTCGGTCCGCCGCGGTAAGGAGGTCAGCTTTATTGAACTCAATGACGGCTCCTGCTTTGCCTCGCTGCAGTTGGTGCTCAGCCCAGAACTGGGAAATTACTCGGCGGCCAGCCGGGTGGGCACCGGGGCCTGCCTGTCGGTTTCAGGCGATCTGGTTGAATCGCCGGCCGCCGGTCAGCGCTGGGAGCTGCAGGTCAAGCAGGTCGAGATTCTCGGCGTTGCCGATGACAGCTATCCGCTGCAGAAAAAACGTCATTCGTTTGAGTTTCTGCGCAGCATCGCCCACCTGCGCCCTCGTTCGAACAGCTTCGGGGCGGTCTTCCGCATGCGTAGCGCGCTCTCCTTTGCCGTGCATCAATTTTTTCAGGAGCGCGGTTTCCTTTACGTGCAGACGCCGATCATCACTGCCAACGACTGCGAGGGGGCGGGGGAAATGTTCCGCGTCAGCACCCTGGACATCGAAAATCCGCCGAAAAATAGTGGTAAGATTGACTGGTCGCAGGACTTTTTTGGCGAGCGCACCGGTCTGACGGTCAGCGGCCAGTTGCAGGGAGAGCTGTTTGCCACCGCCTTCAGCGACATCTATACCTTCGGGCCGACCTTTCGCGCCGAAAATTCCAACACCAGCCGCCACGCCGCCGAGTTCTGGATGATCGAGCCGGAGATCGCTTTTGCCGATCTGGCTGATAATTGCAAGCTGGGCGAGGACTTTCTCCGCTACCTGGTCAGCTACGCCCTGAAAAATTGCCAGGAGGACCTGCAGTTTTTCAACCAGCGGATCGAAAAAGGGCTGATCGACAAGCTGGAGGCGCTGGCCGGGGCAGAATTTAAAACCATCAGCTACAGCGAAGCGGTCGAACGGTTGCAGAAGTGCGGGCAGAGGTTTGAGTTTCCCGTGCACTGGGGCAGCGACCTGCAATCCGAACATGAGCGCTACCTGACCGAGCAGGTCTTCAACGGTCCGCTTTTCGTCACCGATTATCCGAAAGAGATCAAGGCTTTTTACATGCGTATGAACGATGACGATAAGACCGTTGCGGCGATGGACCTGCTGGTGCCGCGGGTCGGCGAAATTATCGGCGGCAGCCAGCGCGAAGAGCGGCTCGATGTTCTGCAGGCGCGGATGGCCGAGTGTGGCGTGCCGGCCGAGCATCTCGACTGGTACCTGGATATCCGCCGCTGGGGCAGCTGCCCCCACGCCGGCTTCGGTCTTGGCTTTGAGCGGTTGCTGATGTACCTCACCGGTATGGAGAACATCCGCGATGTTATCCCCTTTCCGCGGACTCCGGGAAATGCTCGTTTCTGATATTTTGTCCTGCGTTGCCCTTGCCCCTGCGAGGAGCCACAAGCGGTGTTTCTGCTGGCCGCTGGCTCTTGCGCTGCTGCTGGTTCTGCTGCCGCTGGCCGGCTTCGCCGAGGACGAGAGCGCATCCCCGGAACGAGCGCTGCTGATCGGCGGCGATCATAACTATCCTCCCTACGAATACCTCAACGAATTCGGTCTGCCGGCCGGCTACAATGTCGAGCTGACCCAGGCGGTCGCGCGGGTGATGGGGCTGGATATCAATATCCGGCTGGCGTCCTGGGGGGAGATGCGCCAGGCCTTGCAACGGGGCAATATCGACCTGCTGATGGGCATGGCTCACACCCAGGAGCGTCTGAAGCTGGTCGATTTTTCCATTCCCCATGCCAAAGTTCACCAGTCGATCTGGGTGCGCAAGGAGAATCTCGGCATCCGCTCCCTTGCTGATCTGGCCGGAAAAGAGGTAATCGTGATGAAGGGGAGCGTGATGCATGACTTCATGCTCGAGCGCGAAATCCCCGCCAACCTGTTCCTGGTCCAGACCCTGGCCGATGCCTTGAACCTGCTTGCTGCCGGCCGCCACGACTGCGCCTTGGTCGCCAAACTGCCGGGGGAATATCTGCTCAGTGAATTGCAGTTGGACAATATTCACCCGATCGCCAAGCCGCTGATTGCTCAGGACTACGGTTTCGCCGTCAGCAAGGGCAACCAGGAGCTGCTGGCCCGCTTCAACGAAGGTCTGGCGCTGCTGAAAAAATCTGGCGAGTATCGTCGGATTCGCGAAAAGTGGCTTGGTGTCCTGCAACCGGAGGGGGTCCCCTGGACGAGCATTGTCAAATATGGCGTGCTGGTGCTCGGTCCTCTGCTGCTAGGATTGGTGATCATCAGCCTCTGGTCACGCACCTTGCGGCAACAGGTCGCGCTGCGTACCGAGGAATTGGAGCGGGAGATCGTCGAGCGGAAGCGGGCCGCCGAGGAACTGCAGGTTCGCCAGAAGCAACTGCTGCAGGCGGATAAGATGACTTCGCTGGGGATTCTGACCTCCGGGGTGGCGCATGAAATCAACAATCCAAATGGCTTGATTCAGTTGAACCTGCCGCTGCTGAGCAAGGCCTGGCAGGGAGCCGAGCCGATTCTAGAAGAGCATTTCCGGCAACACGGCGATTTTAAGTTGGGCTGGTTCGATTATTCGCGGATGCGCGAAGAGATTCCACAAATGCTGCGCGAGATGCTCGACAGCTCGAATCGGATCAAGCGCACGGTTGAGGAGCTGAAAGATTTTGCCCGGCGGGATGATTCCGATTCTAACGATGCCGTCGATTTGCATCAGGTCATCAACTCTTCCTTACGGTTGGTGAAAAACGCCATGCAGAAGGCGACCGCGAATTTTCAGGCCGATTATTGCGAGCCGCTGCCGAAGGTTCGCGGCAACGGCCACCGGATCGAGCAGGTGGTTGTCAACCTGTTGCTCAATGCCTGCCAGGCGCTCAACTCCAGCAATCAGGCGATCAGGCTGCGCACCGGTCTGTTGGCGGATGAGCAGATGGTTTATATTGAGATCGAGGATGAGGGCTGTGGCATTGAGCCTGAGCTCCTCGAGCGGATGACCGACCCATTCTTTACCACCAAACGTGAGAGTGGCGGCACCGGGCTGGGTCTTTCGGTGTCGGCCGGGATCGTCAATGATCACCAGGGGCGGCTGGAATTTGACTCGGCCCCAGGGCAGGGAATGCGGGTCCGTCTGCTGCTGCCGGTGTTTAAGGAGGAAGGTCTTGGCTGAAAAAATTCTTTACCCGACTTTCGGGGTTTTGCTGGTGGATGACGAATTGCCCTGGCTGCGCAGCCTGAGTATGACGCTCGAGGGGCCAGGGGGAATCAGCAACCTGATCCAGTGCAACGATAGTCGCAAGGCGATGGATTTCCTGGCGACCAGGGAGATCGGCCTGGTGTTGCTCGATCTGACCATGCCGCACATCTCCGGCGAACAGCTGTTAGAGAGGATTGTTGCCGAGTACCCTCAGGTCAGCGTCATTATTCTCAGTGGCATGAACCAGCTGGAAACCGCGGTCAACTGCATGCGCTTGGGGGCCTTTGATTACTTCGTCAAGACGGTCGAAGAGGGGCGTCTGATCGAAGGTGTGCGACGTGCCGTGCGGATGATTGAGCTCGAACAGGAAAACCGTGCCATCCGCCAGCGTTTTTTGGATGATCAGTGCTCCTCTCACCAGGCCTTTGCCCAGATCGTCAGCCAGAATGCTGCCATGTGTGCGCGATTCAAGTATCTCGAAGCGGTGGCCCCCAGTAACCAGCCAATACTGATAACCGGGGAGAGCGGCGTCGGCAAAGAACTGTTTGCCAGGGCGATTCATGATCTCAGCAAGAAAACCGGGATTTTGGTTTCGGTTAATGTTGCCGGTCTTGATGACAATGTTTTTGCCGACACCCTGTTCGGCCACGTTAAGGGCGCCTTCACCGGTGCGGATACCCCCCGTAAGGGGATGATTGAAAGCGCCGGGAACGGGACTCTTTTCCTCGATGAAATTGGCGATTTGAGCCCGGTATCTCAGGTGAAGCTGCTGCGTCTTCTCCAGGAAAGTGAATACTATCCGCTTGGCAGCGACCAGCCGAAACAGATGTCAGCCCGGGTTGTCGTTGCAACCCACGCAGACCTGGACAAGAAAATGGCCTCCGGCGAATTTCGTCGTGACCTCTACTATCGTCTCATCTCTCACCATGTTCACATTCCCCCGTTAAGGGATCGCAAGGATGATCTGACTCTTCTGCTCGATCATTTTCTCACCCAGATCTCGCTGAAACTGGGAAAGAAAAAGCCAACGCCACCCAAGGAGCTGGCTGTTCTTCTCTCAACTTACAGCTTTCCCGGGAATGTCCGTGAATTGGAAGCGATGATTTACGATGCGGTCAGCCTGCATGATTCCAAGACTCTCTCGATGAAGAGCTTCTTGGAACGTATCGGCCAGCAGGGCGAGCCAGCGCTGTTGGATCCTGCTCCGGTCTCGGAAAATCCTTTCAGTGGTTTGGAAGAGCTGCCAACCTTGACGCAAGCCAGCCAGCTTCTGGTTGACGAGGCACTGCAGCGCTCAGCCGGGAACCAGAGTATTGCTGCGCGCCTGCTCGGGATATCCCAACCGGCACTCAGTAAACGGGTCAAGCAGAACCGAAGCTAAAGCCCTATAGCTTTGGTTATAGGTATTTATTTTGTTATAACGGTGTAACCTGCTGTATACACAAGTATAAATGTGGTAGCTATGGCAGATTGCAATCGTTTGGTTATAGCTCTTCTCTTTGTAACCTTCCCCCTTATTTATTCTCTAAAACAGCATTATAGATAGCGTTTTAGCTACTTGTCTATTTTTGGCACCTTCCTTGCTATTTCGTCTCATTAATATAAGCTTGAGAATGTCCATGTCGGACGTATAAACCCCTATTTACTTGAGTTGAGGAGAGATCATGAAAAAGACTTTTATGTACCTGTTGGCCTTTGTTGTTGCCGCCAGCTTTACCCCATTCAGTCAGGCGGAAGCGCAGCAGTTCGTTACGATTGGCACCGGTGGCGTAACCGGCGTCTACTACCCGACCGGTGGCGCTATCTGCCGACTGGTGAACAAGACCAAAAAAGAACATGGGATCCGCTGCTCGGTCGAAAGTACCGGCGGTTCTGTTTATAACCTGAATGCCATTAAAGCCGGTGAGCTGGATATGGGTGTTGCTCAGTCTGATACCCAGTATTATTCCTACAACGGTGTCGGTAATTTTAAGGACCAGGGCGCTGACAAAGATCTGCGTTCGGTCTTCTCGATCCACACCGAGCCGTTCACGGTTGTTGCGCGCGCCGATTCCGGGATCAAAAACTTCCAGGATCTGAAAGGGAAGCGTGTCAACATTGGTAATCCTGGTTCCGGTCAGCGCGACACCATGGACCTCCTGATGGGTATTTTTAGCTGGACAACCAACGATTTCAAACTGGCTTCTGAGCTGAAAGCTGCTGAGCAGTCTGCGGCCCTGTGCGATAACAAAATTGACGCCATGATTTACGTCGTTGGTCACCCGAATGGTTCGATCAAAGAGGCGACCACGTCCTGTGATTCGGTTATGGTTAATGTCACTGGCCCTGAAATTGACAAACTGATTCAGGACAATGCTTATTATCGTAAGGCCACCATCCCCGGCGGCATGTATCGCGGTACTGATGCTGACACACACACCTTTGGCGTCGGTGCAAACTTTGTCTCTTCGAGCAAAGTACCTGAAAATGTGATTTACAACGTCGTTAAGGCCGTCTTTGAAAACTTTGAAGATTTCAAGAAACTCCATCCCGCTTTTGAAAATCTGAAAAAAGAAGAAATGGTCAAGGATGGTCTCTCCGCACCACTGCACGATGGCGCAGCCAAATATTTCAAAGAAGCTGGTCTACTGTAATCCTTTTGCATAAGGCAGCAGGAATGCACCGCCCGTTCGGAGCATTCCTGCTGACTGAGGGAGTATTCTGTTACTCCGCCCATAGTTTTCAGGACACTGTAGCAGTTATGTTTTTAATCTATTGAAGGATCATTGATTATGGCCGAAACAAAAGAGAAAAATATTTCTGTTGATAAAGATCCTGAAGCGATTGTCGAATCGGAATCCGGAGCTCGGAATCCAACGGGGGCTTTTCCGAAGAAAGTTCTCTTTTTTGTGCCGCTGCTCTGGACCCTTTTTCAGCTCTGGTATGCCTCACCGCTCCCGTTTGTTTTTAACTTTTTTGTCCTCAATGACACAGAGGCCCGGGCGATTCATCTGGCTTTTGCAGTTTTTCTCTCTTTTACCGCCTTCCCTTCCTTTAAAAAATCACCGAAGACGTACATTCCGATCCAGGATTGGATTCTCGGCCTGATCGGTGCCTTCTGTGCGGCTTATCTGTATCTCTTTTACGAGGAAGTTGCTTCCCGGCCGGGAATGCCGACGACGACCGATTTGATTGTCGCCGTGGTCGGTTTGATTCTGCTTCTCGAAGCCACCCGCCGCGCCCTCGGTCCACCGCTGATGATCGTGGCGACAATCTTTATCATTTATACCTTCGGCGGTCAGTACATGCCGAATATCATTGCTCATAAAGGGGCGAGCTTAGCCAAGGGGATGTCCCATTACTGGTTGGGAACCGAAGGGGTTTTCGGTGTCGCGCTGGGTGTTTCGACCGGCATGGTTTTCATGTTTGTCCTTTTTGGTGCGCTGCTTGAGTCGGCAGGGGCCGGGAACTATTTTATCCGGACCTCTTTTGCCGCTCTTGGTCACCTCAAAGGGGGGCCGGCTAAAGCCGCCGTGGTCTCTTCCGGACTGACCGGACTGGTCTCGGGTTCATCCATCGCCAACGTCGTCACCACCGGAACCTTCACCATCCCGCTGATGAAGAAGGTCGGGTTCAGCTCGGAAAAGGCCGGAGCGATCGAGGTCGCCTGCTCGACCAATGGCCAATTAATGCCGCCGGTCATGGGGGCCGCTGCTTTTCTGATGGTGGAATATGTCGGTATCAACTATATCGATGTCATCAAGCATGCTTTTCTGCCGGCAATCATTTCCTATATCGCCCTGGTTTATATCGTTCACCTGGAGGCCTGCAAGATGGGGCTCGAGGGGATGGAAAAGACCATCACCAAGACCCTTGGCCAGCGGGCGCTTTCCTTCGTTTTCACTATTCTGTTTCTGATTATCATGGGCGGCATCACCTATTACGGTCTCGGCTGGATCAAGGTTGTGGCCGGTGCCGCAACGATCTATATCGTGACGCTGCTGCTGGCAGGAGCCTATCTGCTGCTGCTCTGGCTGGCATGCAAGGTTCCCGAGCTTGATCAGGGGACCGAGATCACCGAGTTGCCGCACCTCGGTCAGACCGCTCAGTCCGGATATTACTTTCTGCTGCCGATCGTCGTACTGATGTGGTGCCTGGTGGTGGAAAGGCTCTCCCCGGCCCTTTCGGCCTACTGGGCGACGGTGCTGATGATCGTTATTGTTTTGACCCAACGGCCGCTGAAAGGGATTTTCCGCAAAGCCCAGGGAGAGGATTTTTCCTTCAAGACCGGTTTTTTTGACCTGATCAACGGCATGGTGGCCGGTGCGCGCAACATGATCGGCATCGGTGTCGCCACCTCGGCAGCCGGGATCGTCGTCGGCACCGTCACCCTCACCGGTATCGGTCTGGTCATGACCGAGTTTGTCGAGTTTATCTCCGGTGGCAACCTGATGCTGATTCTTCTCTTTACTGCTGTTATCAGCCTGATTCTAGGGATGGGGCTGCCGACCACCGCCAACTACATCGTTGTCTCAACGCTGATGGCTCCGGTTATTGTTGATCTCGGAGCACAAAATGGTCTGATTGTACCGCTGATCGCCGTTCACCTGTTCGTCTTCTATTTCGGCATTCTGGCTGATGATACCCCACCGGTCGGGTTGGCGGCCTTTGCCGCCGCCGGGATATCAGGGGGGGATCCGATAAAAACCGGTATCCAGGGGTTCACCTACGATATCCGGACTGCCATATTGCCGTTCATGTTCATTTTTAATACTCAGTTACTGATAATCGGTGTTGAGCACTGGTATCACCTGCTGGCGACCATCGCTTCGGCAACCCTGGCGATGCTGGCCTTTGCTGCGGCCACTCAAGGGTTCTTTCTGGTTAAGAACCGGGTCTGGGAAACCGCTGTTCTTTTGGTGATTGCCCTGTTGCTGTTCCGACCGGGCTTTATCTGGGATGAAATCTACCCTCCCTTGATTGAAGAGCCGGCGTCGCAGCTTGAGGAGTATATTTCCGAGATGGATCCCGGGAGCTCTTTGCGACTTGAGCTTAAAGGGGAAAAGATGAGCGGTAAGGTCTTCACCAAAGTGATCATGCTGACTGTTGGTGATGAGGCGACCGGAGCCGAGCGGATGGCCGGTATCGGCATAGAAACCCGTGAAGAAGATGGAAAAATTCTGATCGATAACGTGGTCTTTTCCAGTGCCGCCGAAAAAGCCGGGGTCGATTTCGATCAGGAGATTCTGAACCTGCAGGTTCCGACCCAGCGCCTGCCGAAAGAGCTGGTTTTCATCCCCACGCTGGGCGCGTATGTTTTGCTCTTTATGATTCAGTCCCGGCGGAGAAAGGAACAGCAGTTGGCCAAGGTTGCCGCCTGAGGATTGTTCGTCAGGACGTTTTGTCGGTTTGGAAGTTCTAACCTCGCGGGAGATGATAGCTTTCCGTGGTTAACAGAAAGAAGGTGGCTATGGGCTTCAAAATGGAGAAAATTCTCGTAGCAAAAGATTTGAGCGAACAATCCTCTGAGGTTATCCGCTACGCCTTGGAATTGGCGGCAAAGTTTCATGCCCAGGTTTATGTTTTACATGTCATGCCAACGGTCGACAGTTCTGTTCTTAATATGGTTGCGATGACCATGGGGGCTGACAAATTGGCGAAGCTGAATGCGCAGAACGAGGCGGAGGTCGCCGAAAAAACCCGGCAGCAACTGCACGACATCATCAAAACAGAAGCGGCGCTGTTAAAGGAAGATCTGCTCCATCCGCCACTGGTTGAAGTCCATCATGGGGAGCCGGTAGCGATGATTCTGGACGTCGCAGAGCGCCTCAAGGTAGACATGATCGTCATTGGCAGTCACAGCAAAGGGAAATTGCATTACGCATTTCTTGGTAGCGTGGCGACAAAAGTTCTCGACAAGAGCCATCGACCAGTCGTCATGGTACCGCCGCAAAAAATAAAATAGCCGCTGTGGCTATCTCTGCTGCAGCTAGCCTTTGTTGCCGTTTGGAGATTAGTGCTGGACGGGTATTGCTGAAGGGTGTCCCGGAGTGCTGAATAATTTCCGACTCTATGCTGTATTGTTGCTCTCACCTAAAATAAGAAGGCTGAAATGACTGAGGAAGAAAAAACTCGCTGGTTCCGGCAGGTTTCTAAATCGATAACGGCCCATAGCCTCAACGCCGAGGCCAACCTGAAATGGCTGCAGCAGCAGATGCACCCCTACCTGTCGGTCACCATGCATGACGAAGCCGAGGCGATCGGCTCCCTGGCGTTGCAGCTGCCAAATTTAAAAACCAACAAACGTCTGGTGCTGCGCGACACGGAAAAAAGTCTCATCCTGGCCCGTTTGAATCAGCCGGGCTCTCTCTATGAGACGTTGAAGCTGCTCCGCGAACGGGAGATCTCCTATGCCCAGTTTACCCACTCCTATGCGCCAATCCCAGGTCTCAGCCAAGAGCTCGAACTGCAGCGCTTTGAGTTTAATCGGCTGACGGCGGAGCAGATAGTTGCGGGCGAAAATGTCCGCATACCGCAGCGCCTGCAGCGGGAAATACGCACGGTTTTGAAACAGCGCTACCCTGAGTACGATTTTTCCCGATTCGAAAAAGAGTTGCGGCTGATCTGGCTGAACAACGAAGCCTATGTTCGTCACTCCCCGGCCCGCCGGGTTGCGCAGATCATCTGGCTGTATCATCAATCGAATGCCCATGGCGGGGTCTATTTCGATGTCGAACCGGCGGAAGAGACCCTCGACAAACCCGAATACCGTCTCATGTTTGCAGCCGGTAACCCGCCGCAGATCGATTTTCTCGAGCAGATCATGGAGGTTTACAAACGTCTTGGCCTGGGTGTCAAGCGCGCCTATTGTTTGACTATTCATAACGGACTGCATCCGTATTTTCTCGGGACCTTTTACCTGCGCGGTGAAGGCAGAAAACTGCTGGAAAAGGATGGTTTCCTCTACAACGAGCTGGAGCAGGAACTGTTCAATACCCAGATTCTGT
>CAMYNR010000059.1:18645-23319 GCA_947259715.1 uncultured Desulfuromonadales bacterium | reverse complement strand
CTGGCGCATAATCAGCCGGACAGGTTCAGTTATCAGGAGGTCGAAGGGGTATTTAATTCCGATCTGGAAATGACCTTGCGGCTGGTGGCTCTGTTCCGCATCCGCTTTGAGCCCCAGCTGCCGGGCCGCGACGAAGCCTATCAGCGGGACCTCGCCGAACTGGAAAAGACGATTGCCGATTACAATACCGGCCACGCCTACCTCGATGGCATTCGGCGGACGGTCTTCAATTGCTGCCTGCTGTTTATCAGCCATACCTTGAAAAGCAACTTTTTTGTGAATGCCAAACATGCCCTGGCGTTCCGGCTGGATGCCGCCTATCTGGATGCCCTGGGCGCTGAGTTTACCTCCGACCTGCCGGCGGAGCGACCCTTCCGGGTGACCTTCTTCTTCGGCCGGCACGGTTGCGGATACCACATCGGCTTTTCCGACATCGCCCGTGGCGGGTGGCGGACGGTGCTGGCGAAAAATCGGGATGACTACATCACCAGCGCCAATACCCTGTTCCGCGAAAACTATGTGCTGGCCCACACCCAGCATCTGAAAAACAAGGACATCTACGAGGGCGGCTCAAAGATGGTCGTCGCCCTTGATGCCGCCGATCTGGACAACCCGGAAACCGTCACCCGCCGGCTCTACAAGCTGCAGTACGGTTTTATCCAGGCCTTTCTGGATATTTTCGTCACCGAAAATGGCCGCGCCCGTGACCCGCACGTGGTGGACTATTATGGTGAAGATGAGCCGATTGAGCTCGGCCCGGACGAGAACATGCATGATGAGATGATTGAGCTGATTGCGAAAATTTCCGCAAAACGTGGCTATCTGCTCGGCCCTGGGGTCATGTCGAGCAAAAAGTTCGGCATCAATCACAAGGAATATGGGGTGACGTCTACCGGCGTGATCCGCTTTGCCGAAATCACCCTGCAGCATCTCGGCATCAATCCCGGAAAAGATTCCTTCAGCGTCAAGATTACCGGAGGGCCCGGGGGGGATGTCGCCGGCAACGGGCTGCGATTGTTGCTGGAACGCTGTCCGCAGGTGCAGATCCGCCTGATCCTCGATGGCAGCGGAGCTTTGGTCGACCCGGCCGGTGCCGACCACGCAGCCTTGAAAAAGGTCGTTTTAAAGAGCGATATTGATCAGTATGATCCGCAGGCGCTGCACGAGGGCGGGATGCTGATCTACCGCAGTCAGACCCGTCGGGAAGGATTACGCGAGCTGTATCGCAAGGTGACCCGGCAGGGGGAAAAGCTGCTTGAAGAGTGGATCACGGTCGATGAATTTTACCGGCTGTTCAACAGTCTGGTTTTCGATGTTCAGGCCGACCTGTTCATCCCCGCCGGTGGCCGCCCGGAGACCATCCATAGCGGCAACTGGCAGCGTTTCCTTGCTGACAAGACGCCGAGCTCGCGGGCCATCATCGAGGGGGCGAACTCATTTATCACCCCTGATGCCCGTGATCGGTTGCAGGCGGCCGGGGTGATTATTATGCGGGACGCTTCGGCCAACAAGTGCGGAGTGATTTCCTCATCTTATGAAATTATTGCCAACCTGTTGCTGACGGAGAAAGAATTTCTGACAAAAAAGGAACATTATGTTGCAGATGTCATTGAAATTCTCGAAAAGCGGGCGGCCGACGAAGCCCGACTGATTTTTCGCCGCTATGATGAGTTTGCCGGGACCCGCACTTATACAGATATTTCGGCCGGGCTTTCCAGAGAGATCAATGATCATTATGCGCGGCTGTTTGAGTTTTTTCAGAAGCGGCCGGAGTTGGGGTCAAAAACCCTCTATCGCAACGCTCTTCTGGCCCACCTGCCACGGATTCTGCGGGAAACCCCGCGCTACCGGAAACGGATCGGGCAACTGCCACCCAAGTATCATGCCGCGATCATGGCCAGCGAAATTGCTTCGTCGCTGGTTTACCAACAGGACCAAGAGGCTGATTACGAACAGATGCTCGGCGGTCACCTGCAAAGGCATTTTCGCTGAAATGTTGCCCTGAAATCCTCCACAAGGGTTGGCAGAGAGCCCTTGTGGAGTGGCTCGTTAAAGGGTCAACCGGTGACCGCCACCACCTCTTCGAAGGTGGTCTCACCGAGGAGCATTTTGCGGATCGCCGATTCCCGTAAACTGCTCATGCCATCCTGCTTAGCCAGAGCTGCCAGGGTTGCAGGGGTGATCTGCTCGGTAAGGGCCGCTTTAATCCGGCTGTTGACATCCATCACTTCAAATATTCCGCTGCGCCCTTTATAGCCGGTTCCGCGGCACTCGCCACAGCCGGCCCCTTCCCAGATTTTGACATCATCCTCCCCCAGATGGAGATAGTCCCGTTCTGCATCGCTGAGCAATCTTGGGCGTTTGCAGTTTTTGCAGATACTGCGTACCAGCCTTTGGGCATTGATACCGATCAGCGTTGAGGCCAACAGAAAATAGGGGATCCCTAATTCGAGCAGTCGGGTAATGGAACTTGGAGCATCGTTGGTGTGCAGGGTCGACAATACCAGGTGGCCGGTCAGGGCGGCCTGCACCGCGTTTTCCGCGGTCTCTTTATCGCGAATCTCCCCGATCATAATAATATCTGGGTCCTGGCGCAGAATATTGCGCAGGACGGTAGCGAAGGTGACATCGATGGCTGACTGCACACCCACCTGGTTAAATTCCTCCATCACCATCTCGATCGGATCCTCGACGGTGACAATGTTCACTTCCGGCGAGGCCAGCGCCCGCAGCGAGGAATAGAGGGTGGTGGTTTTGCCGCTGCCGGTCGGTCCGGTGACCAGCAGGATCCCGTTAGGTTGTCGGAGAAAGGAGGTATAGAGCTGGTATTCGCGGGGTTCGAAGCCAAGTTTCTCCAGGTCCTGCATCAGAATGTCGGGATCGAAAATCCGGATGACCACCTTTTCTCCGAAGGCGACCGGCAGGGTGGAGACGCGCAGCTCGATAATTTTACCCTTGTGCTCGGTCTTGATCCGGCCATCCTGAGGGCGGCGTTTTTCCGCCAGATCCAGCCGGGCCAATAGCTTGATTCTTGAAACGATCGAGGGATGCAGATTTCTCGGGATGCTATGCACGTTGTGCATCACCCCGTCAACCCGCAGCCGGATCAGCGATTTTTCCCGCTTTGGCTCAATATGGATGTCACTGGCGCGCTGGTCAAAGGCGTACTGTAATAAGAAGTCGACGGCGGCGATAATATGTTTATCGGTGCTCTCGGCCCCTTGCTGCACCGTACTCCGCATCTGGAAATACTGCTCAAGGTTGGAGATATCGGTTCCCTGCTGCAGCTCCGATTCGGCAGCGATCACCGAGGCTCGAAAACCGAAAAATTCACCGAGAATTTTTAAAATGTCGCTGCGTGAGGCGAGCACCCGAGCGATTCTGATCTGCCGGGTTCTTTCCAGTTCTTCAATTGCCTCGGTGTTCGTCGGGTCGGAAACAGCGAAGGTGACCACCGCATTTTTAACCGCCACCGGAATCATCAGGTTTTTTAGCGCAAACGCCCGCGAGATATGCTGGCCGACGATTTCCAGATCAAGCTTAAGCGGATCGATTTTCAGGTAGGGCAGCCCGGTTGCTTTCGCCAGTGATTCGGTGATCAGGTCCTCGGTGAGCAATTGCTTGCCGCCGGGTATCTCCAGATTGAAGGAACTGATCACTTCGGCCGGCGAAAGCAGGTCGACATCTTTGGCCTGCTTACGTGAGTGACCGCTGCTCTGCTGCCTTTGTAACCGCGCCTGCTGGGTCTCCCCCTGGGTGAGGATCATCTGTAGCTGGTCATCGCTGAGCAAATGCTGGCGATGGAGCAGGTGACTGACGGTTTGCAGGTTTAAGGCGTGTTTGGCAACCATGCTTCCTCCTTGGATTATGGCTACAAGATAACAAAAATACCTTGAGAGATTAAAGGTTTTTATTTAATTTTTGTGCGGTCTAAGAAACCATTTGCAGCAATAGCCTCCTGGGGTGCGAAATGCTTATGGCATTTTCATGACCCCAGCCTGGGCTCTAGGTTTGTAACTGCTTTCAGTTGAACTGCTGTGAACGGTTTTTCTCTGCCGCGGCCATAAATCGCCAAACATTTGTTATTATTTAACCCTGACATGCGCAAAGCGTCAGCCAAGAGAGTTGGCCGATTGGCCAGGGAATCATCTTAGCCCTCAGGAGGATTGACATGGGGAATTATCAGGAACGCGAAGGAGCAGTTCAATTCAAAGGGAACCCAGCGACCCTGCTGGGACCGGAAGTGAAGGTCGGCGATCAGGCTCCCGATTTTCAGGTTGTCAATAACGATCTGCAGCCGGTCACCCTGGCCACCGATGCCGGCAAGGTGCGGTTGATCGCGGTGGTGCCGTCCATCGATACGCCGGTTTGCGACACCATGACCCGCCAGTTCAACCAGGATGCAGCCAATCTGCCAGACGATGTCGTGGTTTATACCATCAGTGTTGATTTGCCCTTTGCGCAGAAGCGCTGGTGCGGGAACGCCGGTATCGACAAAGTTCAGACCCTTTCGGACTATCAGGAACGTTCTTTTGGTTTGAATTATGGTCTGCTGCTGAAAGACCTGAAGCTGCTGGCCAGGGCAGTCTTTGTCATCGATCAGAATGACAAGGTGGCCTTCCGTGAACTGGTCTCGGAAGTGACTGCCGAGCCGGACTACAATGCCGCCCTTGA
>CAMYNR010000059.1:0-18640 GCA_947259715.1 uncultured Desulfuromonadales bacterium | reverse complement strand
CATTGAAGCGGTCCGCAAATTTATTTAAGCCGTCTCCCCTCAAGACGCAAACAGCCCCTGAACAACCTGTGTTGAGGGGCTGTTTGCGTCTTGAGGGGAGCAATCTGCTAAACTGAACGATAGGACATTCAGCTGATTTTTCAGGAGGTTCCACTATGAGCCAAAATCCTCGAAAGAAAACCTGGTGGGCCAAGGGACTGTTGTTTGAAAACTGTAACTGTACTCTGGTCTGTCCCGGGCATGTCCACTTTTCCCAGGCCTGCAGCCATGATCGTTGTCTCGGCTACTGGGCGATCCGTTTTGATGAGGGGGGTGCAGAGGCCGTCGAACTGGCCGGGATCAAAGTCGTGATCACCTACGATTCACCGCAGCACATGATCGAAGGGAATTGGATTCAGCGCCTGATAATTGATGATTCCGCCTCGGCGCAGCAGCGGGGCCTTTGTGAGGAGATCTTTACCGGCCAGATCGGTGGCCCCTGGCAGGTCCTCGCCCAGTTTGTCGGCAGCCGTCTGCCAACCGAGTATCGCCCTGTGCTGATTGAGGAGGATGGTGGGAGAAAAAGGGTTTCCGTGTCTGGCCTGATCGAATCAACCATCGAAGCGATCAAGGGGAAAAATCGTTCTGAGCCGGTGCGCTTGACCAATATGTTCAATCAGATCCATGCCCCGGAGCAGGAGCTGGCCTTGGGATCCAGCCGTTGCAGCGCTATTGGTCTGCAGAGCCAGGGGACCCATGCTCTGTCTTCCCATTTTTCCTGGCGGGTAGACTGAGCAGATGCTCAGCGTGACGCTTTCCGGAGCGGGGTTGGACCGGCAGGAACGCTTAATTCTGCTTCTGGCGGTTTTCCTGACCTCCTTGCTGCTCTGGGCTATTCTCTTCCATCGGGCTGCCCAGCCTGGCCATCTGCATGCTGATGGCAGCAATCTTCTGGCGACCACCTTCCTGATGTGGCTGCTGATGATGATTGCCATGATGCTGCCGCCGGTTCTGCCCTGGATCTGGTTTTTTGCCGCCACCACCAAAAAGACCAGTGAAGATCGGGTCAGCTGGCTGCGAACCTGGCTGTTCAGTTCTGGCTATTTTGCTGTCTGGGGGGGCTTCAGCCTGGTCGCCGCCTGGGCGCAATTGCGCCTGCAGGGTCTGGGTCACTATGGGGAGAGCGGTCTGGTGCTCGACTCGCCCCTGTCAGCGGGCATTATTTTGCTGGCCGGGATTTTTCAATTCTGCCCCCTGAAAAGGGCCAGTCTGGACCATTGTCGATCCCCTTTGAGCTATTTTCTCAGCCGTTGGAAGGAGGGGCCGGCCGGTGCTTTCGAGCTTGGTTGCCGGCATGGTCTGTTCTGTCTCGGTTGTTGCTGGGCGCTGATGATTATTGGTTTTGCGGTCGGCACCATGAATCTGGTGTGGATGGGGGTGATCGTGCTGATGCTCTGTGGCGAAAAAATTGCTCCGGCGGGCGAACGCTTGAGCCAGGTGGTGGGGGTCGGGCTCATCCTTTGGGGCGGCTACCAGCTCTGGCAGGCGGTGTTCGGCCTTGTTTAAAGCTCTCCTGTCTGACGCGTCTCAACCGACATTAAAGTGACGCTTGGCTGAATCCTGCAGCTTGCTGGCAGCGCGGAAGGCTTCCCGCAGCAGATCTTGTTCGTCCTTTGACAGCGCGTAAGGATCCAGGTAGTGGGTCGGAGTTTTGCCCTGTTCCGCCAGGGCGATTTCATTGCGCAGACGTAAAAAGGTGAAGGCTTCAAAGGCTGCCTTGAGATGTTCGGCGGTGTCTTGATTCAGGACCCGCAGCTCAACCAGTTTGTCGAGCCGTTCGATGGTGGTGGTTGCGTCGGCCTGTTTTTCGAGCATGAACATGCGCACACAGTCGACAATGAAAATGCTGCCGTTCTGCTTGATCGACAGCTGACCTTGATGCTTTGCATCCTTGTCCAGGGTAAAACGGCCGAGCAGGCCGAGAGGAACCTTGTGCTTAAAATCAAGGGCCATGACATGGTAGAGAAACAGGGGGAATTTACGGATCTTGGCATGGACGATATCGCGCAGGTCCTGGCAGAGGGAAGGGTCGCCGACCAGCGGCATGAAATCGAAAAAGATCGTTGAATATCTGACCTTCTGCGGTTCCGGGGTGTTGATCCAGTCGGAAATTCGCGCCCGCCATTCAGTCAGTCGCCCGCGCCAGAGGGGGTTGTCGGCCATCACTTTGCCGTTGCAGCGGGGGTAGCCGATGTTGGCGTAGGCTTCAACCAGCTGCTCGGCAAAGGGCACAAAATAATCATTCACTTCGGCCAGTTTGCAGTCGGGAAAATCCTCAAAAATAAAGCCATGGTCCTGATCGGGGCCGAGCAGCATCTCTTTGCGCCCGCCGCTGCCCATGATGATGAAACAGTGGCGGATATCCGGCTGGGTCAGCCCCTGCTGCTGGATCTTTTCCTGAACCAGCTGGTAGCCGCGCTTGAGGATGCAGTGGTGAATGTAGGAGAGAATTTCGACTGTTTCACAGTGGGAGCGGGTTTCGCTGATCAGCGCTTTTGCTATTTTGGTGATATCCAGTTTTACCTGAGCCAATTCCTCAATCGATTGAGCTTTGCGGGCGCGACTGATCAACAGCATCGATTTCTGGCTGCGGTACTTCAACAGGTCCTGGAGCGAAACGATGCCGACCAGTTTCCCCTCATCGATGATCGGCAGATGTTTGATTTTATGGCTGATCAGAAAGCTGGTCGCCTCATACATGTAGGTCCTGGGGGTCATAGTGGCTGGATCAGGCGTCATCACCTCGCGAGCGGTGATCTTTTCATAATCGTCGCTCTCCCGGGTCAGTACTTTGCTGATCAGGTCACGTTCGCTGATGATGCCGATCAGTCGCTGCTGGTTGTTGCAGACCAGCATGGCGCCGATCTGCTTCTGCGTCATGCGGCGGGCCAGTTCCGGCACGCAGGTTTCGGCTGAACAGGTTTCGACCGGTGAGGTCATGATGTCGGCCAGGCGTTTCTGAAACGGATAGGCCTCCATCTGGGCCAGCGCGCGCTGACTGTGCTCACTGACCAGGTCGGAGTAGAGGCTGCGCACCCGCGAATAAACGCTTTTGTTGAAGTGTTCGGCGATCTGCGGGAAGCTTCTGGCGATTTTCAGCACCAGTTCCTGGGGAATCAGGGAACAGAGAGTTTTTTCGACGGTGCGGGCACCAGCGGTGTAGGGCTCATTGGTGAAGACCGGGGTGCCGCCGAAACAGGATCCTGCCGTGCGGCAATCGACCACCATCTCAACGCCGCCCGGGGTCAGGGCAACGATTTCAACCTGACCTTCCTGAATGACATAAAGATAGCCGCTGGGCGGATCGTGCTGGTTGAAAATATGGCAGCGGGGGGGATATTTTTCCGTGACGGCTGCTGCAGAGATCTCGGCCAGGACCTGGTCGGGAAGCTGATTGAAAGGCTCGGTCTCTTTGAGGGTTCTGCTCAGGCCCATGTTCTGCTCCGCCAACGGCTGGCATACGGAAAAGGCTCCCCGACGGGAAGCCCTGCAAATTTAACATGGATGGTAGCATAAGAATTGGATGGGAGAAAAGGATTTACCCAGGCGGTTTATTGGCGGGCGGGATAAAGCGCAGACGATCACTCAGTTGGCCGGCTTGTTCTTTTTTTTCCCCAGCTTGATCTGGAAGGGGTGGGCCTGCATGCGGATAATAAAATCGGCAAAAATTTTCCCCCAGATAGTCACCCCGGCAACCGCGCTCCAGGAATCGTATTGTTCAAAAGGGCCGATCAGGATTCCCGTGCCGATCCAGATCGGTACGCCGATAATAATCCAGACACAAATACCGCCGGCCAGCAGATTAAGCAGGCCAACAACCAGCGCCCATTTTTCCTGATTGGCGGGAGCCACGCCGCGCTTCAGGGCGACCTCGGAATAGTCCTTATTTTTGAAAACCCGCCAGGCGCGGCGAAGCCAGAAAAACGCCATTGGAAAGAGAGCTAAAAATAAGACCCAGGTCATTGCGACACTTATATCGAAAATCATTCACGACTCCCATCGTTTCCAGCCAGCAGGAAAAAACTATAAAATTTGCACTTTATCTACCTGAAGAGCTGCTGGTCAGGCAAGAAAAACTTGGAAAAAAACCCCGCCAGCTGAACTGGCGGGGTTAAGGATCAGGCTGATCGTTCAGATCAATAACAGATCATCGTTCTTAGTGGGCACCGTCAACAGCCTTGGAGCCACGTGGGATACGGACCTGCTCAACCATGTTGGCGATGTGCTCAGGCACTGGTGCGGTCATGTTCTTCACGCCGAAAGCGACCGCGAAGTTGACCACGGCGCCGATGGCACCGAAAGCGTTCGGCTCGATGCCGAGGAAGAAGTTCGCTTTACCACCAAACAGGCCGAGGAACTCGGTACCCTTGATGAAGAGCAGGCCTTTGTGGGCGAACACGTAGAGCATGGTGATGCCGAGGCCGGCGAGCATACCGGCGATGGCGCCTTCTTTGTTCATGGTCTTGCTGAAGATACCCATCATCAGGCAGGGGAACAGCGAGCTGCCAGCCAAGCCGAAGGCGATAGCCACAGTACCGGCGGCAAAGTCAGGCGGGTTCAGGCCCAGGTAACCGGCGACGCAGATCGAGCAGGCCATGGCGATTTTACCGGCCATCAGCTCACCCTTCTCTGAGAGGTCGGGCATCCACATATCTTTCAGCAGGTCATGAGAGATCGCTGAGGAGATCGCCAGCAGCAGACCGGCCGCAGTCGACAGCGCTGCAGCCAGGCCACCGGCAGCAACCAGGGCGATAACCCAGTTTGGCAGCATAGCGATTTCCGGATTGGCAAGAACCATGATGTCGCGGTTAACGGTCAGCTCGTTGCCTGTCCAGCCGGCTGCTTCAGCCTTGGCCACAAACTCAGGATTCTTCGATTTGTCGTTGTAATACTGGATACGGCCATCGCCGTTCTTGTCTTCGAACTTCAGCAGGCCGGTGACTTCCCAGCGCTTCATCCAGGCCGGACGCGCTTCGTACTCAATGTTCGCTCCCGGAGCAAAAACGCTGGCGTCGGTCATGACCGAGGGGTTGATGGTCTTGAGCAGGTTCATCTGTGCCATGGCGGCCACGCCAGGAGCGGTGGTGTAGAGGATGGCGATGAAGACCAGCGCCCAACCCGCCGAAGAGCGGGCATCCTTGACCTTGGGTACGGTGAAGAAGCGGATGATGACGTGTGGCAGACCGGCGGTACCGATCATCAGCGACGCGGTGTAGACGAACATGTTCAGAGTGCTCAGGCGGACGTTGGTGGTGTACTTGGCAAACCCGAGGTCGGTAACCACCTGGTCAAGCTTGCTCAGCAGGGAGATGTCAGTGCCGACGAAGTCACTGCCCAGGCCAAGCTGTGGCAGCGGATTGCCGGTCAGGTTCATGGAGATGAAGATCGCCGGAACGGTGTAAGCCAGAATCAGGACGCAATACTGGGCGACCTGGGTGTAGGTGATCCCTTTCATGCCGCCGAAAACCGCGTACATGAAGACGATACCCATACCGATCAGGATCCCCATTGCATTGGAAACGCCCAGGAAGCGGGAGAAGGCAACGCCGACACCGGTCATCTGGCCGATGATATAGGTGGTCGATGCGACCAGCAGACAGACAACCGCCACAGTGCTGGCGCCTTTGGAGTAGAAGCGATCACCAACGAACTGCGGCACGGTAAACTTACCGAATTTGCGCAGGTATGGGGCGAGCAGCATCGCCAGCAGAACGTAGCCGCCGGTCCAGCCCATCAGGAACAGACCGCCACCGTAACCCATGTTGGCGATCAGGCCGGCCATGGAGATAAAGGAAGCTGCCGACATCCAGTCGGCACCGGTCGCCATACCGTTCAGAACCGGGTGAACGCCGCCACCGGCGACATAGAATTCACTGGTGCTGCCGGCCCGCGCCCAGACTGCGATACCAATGTAGAGGGCGAAAGTAATGCCGACTACAACGTAAGTAATAGTTTGAAGATCCATTATAATCGTCCTTTCTTAGTCTTCGTGAACGTCATGTTTTTCGTCGAGCTTGCCCATCAGCTTTGCATAGATGAAGATCAGCGCAACGAAGACATAGATTGAACCCTGCTGAGCGAACCAGAAACCGAGCGGGTAGCCACCCAGTTTAATGTTGTTGAGCGCGTCAGCAAACAGGATCCCGCAACCGAAAGAAACGATAAACCAGACGATCAGAATGTTTCTGATAAGTGAAATGACGTCTTTCCAATAAGCTTGGCCTTGTTCGTCCATATGATGTTCCTCCTCTCTCTTGCTTTAAAAAACTGGTTTTCAAAAACCTAGCGAAATTAGTTCGGCCCGTTTATCTATCCGGACCCATGGTGGCATTCATTTGTAAAAACTCCTCCTTTCCTTAAAAAGTGTTTAGTTTGTAGTATGTCGTGCCCCATTGTTAGCGCAGAACAATGTTTTGGGCTTTGCGTCCAGTGTATACCTTGACCGAGCAGACAATAAATTCTGGCCAGGGAACAGTCAATAAAAAAATAAAACAACGTTGTTTTTCTCTTTAGGCATTGACGCCAACTGTTGCGGATTTTTCTTCCAGGCTATAGCCAAGGAAGCCGAGCCGCGCCGAGATCATTTCTCCGGCAGCCTTGACGGCCGGCAACAGTGGGTCGGCGATGTTCTCTGTGCTGATTCTGAAGCTGGGGCCGATCAGCGCCAGGGAGCCTACCAGTTCGTTGCTGGAACCATAGAGGGGCACGGCGATACAGGTGCTGCCATCGCCGACACCGTTCTCGTCGATGCAGGAGCCGGATTGCCTGATCTGCTCAAGTTCGTCAGCCAGATGAGGCTGTTTGTTGATGAGGTTGCGATTCGTTTTCTGGGCAAAAGCCAGGAAGAGTTTGCCGGCCGCGCAGCTCTCCAGTGGAAAGCGCCGCCCGACCTGGGAGACGACTTTGACTTTCTGGTCGTTGTCAACCATCTCCAGAAAGAGCGCATCGGATTCACGTTGAATGACCAGGTAGGCAGTTTCGTTGCACTGGCGAACCAGTTGACTCATGACGGGCCGGGCTTTGTGGAGCAGGGTCATTCGCGACAGCAGCTTCTGCCCTACTTCAAATGCGGCCAGGCCAAGCTGATATTCGCTTGAGCCCTGGTGGCGCTCAACATAACCGTGACTTTCAAAGGTTGCCATGAGTCGAAACAGGCTCGCTTTGGTCATGCCAAGGCGTTGGCTGAGTTGGGAGAGACTGCATTTGGAATCTTCCTCTGCAAGGGCCTCAAGGAGACTCAGGGCATTTTCGACAGATCTGATACAGTACGTGTCTTTGTCCCTGGCTGGCATCTGGCATCTCTCGTTCTTGGGGTTAATTTTAAACCGGGTGTTCAGGTTTAGCAATTTCTCATAAAGCACACCCGCGAGCAATTGAAACGATAATACGGCGTTATGAAATTGTCAATATGGTTTTTTATCAATTGCGTTGCTAGGTGTTTTTAGATGAAATTTGATAAAAAATGACATTTATTTTAAGTTATCGAAATAATACATAAAAAAGTGTATTTTGGGCTGTAATTTGTCATAAAAAACAGTGTTTGTTTTTATGTGGTAAGCTTTTCCCTGCTGCCGTTTAGGTATATTTTCCGACTCCGTTCAGGCTTGCTGGTAGGCTTGGAATCCAGGCTGGGTAAATAATTTTTTTTTGTTGGGTCGGGATTTCTTTTCGTTCGCTGGGAAAGCTTTTGTTGAAGGTAAACCCATGTTTGGGCTTAGCTGTTCTTGACTTGTATTTTTAGAAAATGGTAGAAAAATCTATTTTGCGCTCATTAGGTATGGAAACTGATGTACTCTCCTTCCCCTGAGGATTTTTGTCGTTTGGCGAAAACTGGTAACCTGATTCCAGTTTGGCGCGAAATTCTAGCTGACATGGAAACTCCGGTGTCCGCTTTTCGCAAGATCGATGATGGCCAGACCGCCTTTTTGCTTGAATCGATTGAAGGTGGTGAGAAGTGGGCGCGCTATTCCTTTCTTGGCAGCGGTCCGGCCCGTCTGTTTCGCAGCCGCGATGACTACTATGAGGTGGTCAGCGGGGGGCGGATCGAGGAGAGTGGCCGGTGCAGTGATCCACTGGACAGGCTCCGGGAGTTGATGGCAGTCTATCAGCCGGTTGAGGTGGCCGGGCTGCCGCGTTTTTTTGGCGGGGCGGTTGGTTTCCTTGGTTACGACATGGTCCGGTTTGTGGAGGACTTGCCCGACAGCAATCCGCGCCAGATCGACGGCTGGGATGCCTGTTTCATGTTTACCGAGCGGTTATTGATTTTTGACAACCGTCAGCAGAAAATCAAAGTGGTTTGCAATGTCCATCTGCAGCCCGGTGATGATCCCCTGGCTGCCTACCGGCAGGCGCAAGGCCAGATCGAGCAGATGATCGGCCAATTGCGGCAACCATTGCAGGCCCACAAAGAGCCAGCCGGTGGTGATGGGAAGCAGAAATTGACAGCCAACTTTGCCAAGCAGGATTTCAAGGCTGCTGTCGAGCGCTGTAAGGAGTACATCCGCGCCGGCGATATTTTTCAGGTGGTGATTTCCCAGCGCTTCACGTGTCCGCTCATGGTTGATCCTTTCGATATCTACCGGGCGCTGCGCACGATCAATCCATCTCCCTACATGTATTTTCTGCGCTTCGGTGAGTCTTTGGTGGTTGGCGCTTCGCCTGAAGTTCTGGTGCGTAAAGAGGGTGATCAGGTTGATGTGCGGCCGATTGCCGGGACCTTGCCGCGGGGTGCGACGGCGGAAGAGGATCTCGCCCTGGAAAAACAACTGCTTGCCGACCCCAAGGAGCGGGCCGAGCATATCATGCTGGTCGATCTGGGGCGTAACGACGTCGGCCGGGTTGCGGTCGGCGGCAGCGTCGAAGTCAGCGAGTTGATGGTGGTCGAGCGCTATTCCCATGTCATGCACATTGTCTCTAATGTTCGGGGGAAATTGCGCCCGGGCCTCGATTCCTTCGATGTGTTCCGTGCCGCCTTTCCGGCTGGCACTCTTTCCGGTTCACCGAAAATCAGAGCCATGGAGATCATCGATGAGCTTGAGCCGAGCCGGCGCGAGGTTTACGGCGGCGCGGTCGGTTACTTTTCCTTCAGCGGCAATATGGATCTGGCCATCGCCATCCGCACCCTGCAGATTGAGAAGGGGCAGGTCTATCTGCAGGCCGGAGCCGGAATCGTCGCTGACAGCGATCCGGAAATGGAATACCAGGAAACTCTGAATAAAGCCCGGGGGGTCAAGCGGGCCATCGAAATGGCCAATCGCGGCCTTATCTAAAAGATTCTAGACGAGCTAGCCTATGCTGCTGATGATCGATAACTACGACTCCTTCACCTACAACCTGGTGCAATACTTCCTCGAACTGGGGGAAGAGGTTGAGGTGATCCGTAACGATAAGCTGAGCCTTGACGATATCGCCCGAATGGCGCCACGTCGGCTGGTCATTTCTCCCGGTCCCTGCACGCCCAAAGAGGCAGGGATTTCGGTCGCCGCCATCCAGCGCTTTGCCGGGGAGATCCCACTGCTCGGCATCTGTCTCGGTCATCAATCGATGACTGAGGCCTTTGGCGGCAAGGTCGTGCGGGCCGAGCGGCTCATGCATGGCAAGACCAGCCCGATCCAGCATGACAATACTGGTATATTCAAGGGGATCCCCAATCCATTCACCGCAACCCGCTACCATTCGCTGATCGCCGAACGGGACAGCTTCCCCGACTGCCTGCGCATCACCGCCTGGACCGAAGAGCAGGAGATCATGGGCCTGGAGCACAAGGAGCTGCCGGTTTGGGGGATGCAGTTTCACCCTGAATCGATTCTGACCAGCAAGGGGATGGCCCTGCTGAAGAATTTTCTTGACCTGACCTGATCCAGTAGGGGCTGCCCCCTGCGGCTGCCCGAATTGCATGGTGTTTACAGGGCATGTTTCTGATAGAGGAATTTAAATGATCAAGGAAGCGATCGCGAAAGTCGTTGAAAGAGAAGATCTGAGCGAAGCCCAGATGATCGAGGTGATGGACCAGGTCATGGGTGGTGAGGCCACTCCGGCGCAAATCGGCGCCTTCATTACCGCCCTGCGGATGAAGGGGGAGACGATTCCCGAAATAGTCGGTGCAGCGAAGGTGATGCGAATGCGGGCGACACCGATCCGGGTTGGTGCCGTGGTCGATATCGATCGGGATGAGATCAATATCGAGCGCGAAACGATTCTGGATACCTGCGGAACCGGGGGCAGTGGGACAAAGAGTTTTAACATTTCGACCACGGTGGCGATTGCTGTGGCCGCCTGTGGAGCCAAGGTCGCCAAACATGGCAACCGCAGCATCTCCTCTGCCTGCGGCAGCGCCGATGTCCTGGAAAAGCTCGGTGTCAGTCTGGATGTCTCGCCAGAGCAGGTTGCGCGCTGTGTTGAAGAGGTTGGGGTCGGTTTCCTGTTCGCGCCGGCCCTGCATGGGGCGATGAAGCACGCCATCGGGCCACGACGGGAAGTCGGCATCCGCACCATATTTAATATCCTTGGCCCGCTCACCAATCCGGCAGGTGCCGATCGGCAGGTGCTGGGGGTTTTTCGCCAGGATCTGGTCGAGCCGCTGGCCAGGGTATTGCTGGATCTCGGTTGCCGACGCGGCTTTGTCGTCCACGGCAGCGACGGCATGGATGAGATCACCCTGACCGGAGCGACCAGCGTCGCGGCCATTGGCGGCGGTCGCGTCGAGCTGCAGACCATAGAACCGGAGCAGTTCGGCTTCAGTCGCTGTGCCCTGGAGGATTTGCAGGGTGGTGACGCCGAGCAGAACGCCGCCATCGTCAAAGCGATCCTCGCTGGTGAAGCTGGCCCCAAGCGGGATATTGTCGTGCTGAACGGTGCCTATGCCCTGGTTGCGGCCGGATTGGCCAGTGATATCGATGAAGGGATTGCGCAACTGCAGAAGGTTCTCGATAACGGCCAGGCGCAAGCCGTGCTGGAGGCACTGATTCGGATGACCAACCAATGATTCTGGATAAAATTCTGGCCACCAAGAAGGAAGAGATTGCCGCTGCTCAGGCCCAGGAGTCGCTTGTTGAGTTGCGCCGTCGGGTTGGGGAGTTGGAGGAGCAGCCTCGCGGGTTTGCCCGGGCTCTCAGGTTCATGGCCGAGTCGGGCGGCACGCCGATCATCGCCGAAGTGAAAAAAGGTTCACCATCCAAGGGGGTTATTCGCGCCGATTTTGACCCGGTCGAGATCGCTGACTGCTATCAGGCCGCTGGAGCGACCTGCCTTTCCGTGTTGACCGATGAACAGTATTTTTATGGTCATCTCAGTTTTCTTGGGTTGATTCGGGAGCAGGTTTCCCTGCCCCTGCTGCGCAAGGATTTTATCATTGATCCCTATCAGGTGGTCCAGGCGCGGGTCGCCGGCGCCGATGCCATCCTGTTGATTGCCGCAGCCCTGGATGATGCCAGGCTCAAGGAATTGGCCCTGCTGGCCAGCGAACTGCAGCTCGACACCCTGCTTGAGGTGCATGATGCCGATGAGCTTGAGCGGGCCCTGCGCTTGCCGGTCGACCTGATCGGCATCAACAACAGGAATCTGCAAACCTTTGTCACCGACCTCGGGGTGACAGAACAGTTGGCTGCTCGTATACCACCTGAGCAGCTGGCCATCGCCGAAAGCGGAATCAACAGCAGAGCTGATATTGAGCGTCTGCAGGCGGCAGGTGCTCGAGCTTTTTTGATCGGCGAGAGTCTGATGCGTGAAGGTGATGTTAAAAACAAATTACAGTCCTTGCTCGGAATCTGATCGCCAGGGAGTGAACGCTATGCAAACCAAGATTCAGCTTAATGATTATCAGATCCCCAAGTGCTGGTATAACGTTATGGCCGACCTGCCGAATCCGCCGCAGCCGGTACTTCATCCGCAGACCCTGAAGCCGGTCGGGCCGGATGATCTGAAATCGATCTTCCCCATGGCGCTGATTGAGCAGGAGGTCTCCAGTGAACGCTGGATCGATATCCCTGAAGAGGTGATCAAAGCTTACCAGCTCTGGCGACCGGCGCCGATGATGCGTGCCCACCGCCTGGAGGCGGCACTGAAGACGCCGGCGAAGATCTACTACAAATATGAAGGCGTCTCGCCGGCCGGGTCGCACAAACCCAACACCGCTATTCCGCAGTCCTTTTACAACCAGCAGGCAGGCATCAAGCGCCTGGCCACTGAGACCGGCGCCGGGCAGTGGGGCAGCTCGATCGCCTTTGCCAATTCGCTGTTCGGTCTGGAGACGACTGTTTACATGGTCAAGGTCTCCTGTGAGCAGAAGCCCTATCGGAAGAACCTGATGGAAGTCTGGGGCGCCAATGTTATCCCCAGCCCGAGCCGTTTGACTGAGGTGGGAAGAAAAATTCTTGAAGCGACGCCTGACTCGCCCGGTTCGCTGGGGATCGCCATAAGTGAAGCGGTGGAGGATGCCGCGTCCCACGCCGACACCAACTATGCCCTCGGCTCGGTGCTCAATCATGTCTGCCTGCATCAGACGGTGATTGGCCTGGAAGCGATCACTCAGCTGGAGATGGTCGACGAGTATCCGGACATCATTTTCGGTTCCTGCGGCGGCGGCAGTAATTTTGCCGGGCTCGCCTTTCCCTTTGTCCGCGATAAAATCAACGGCAAAAATATTCGCCTGGTGGCGGTCGAACCCGCCTCCTGTCCGACCCTGACCAAGGGGGTTTACGCCTTCGACTACGGTGATACCGCCAAACTGACGCCGGTCTCCAAGATGTACACCCTGGGGCACGATTTTGTACCGCCGGGGATCCATGCCGGCGGCTTGCGCTATCATGGCGACAGCGCCCTGGTCAGCCAGCTTTATCACGAGAAAATCATCGAGGCGGTCGCCTATCCGCAGAACGCCTGCTTCGAGGCGGCGATGCTTTTTGCCCGCAACGAAGGGATCGTTCCGGCGCCGGAATCTTCCCATGCGATCAAGGGCGCCGTCGATGCCGCCGTTGAGGCACGCGAGGCCGGCGAAGAAAAAACCATCCTCTTCTGCCTGTCGGGGCATGGTCACTTTGACATGTCGGCCTACGCCGCCTACCTGTCCGGGGGCCTGCAGGACTACAGCTACCCGGAAGAGAAGATCGCTCAGTCGCTGGCCAATCTGCCGAAGATGGAAGAATAATCAGGCGATTGCTGCGATATTCATGATTGACGACCAATGACCAGAATAAAAATTTGTGGAATAACCAATCTTGATGATGCGTTGCAGGCGGTCGAAGCCGGGGCTGATGCTCTCGGCTTTGTCTTTTATGCGCGCAGTCCCCGCTATGTGACCCCGGCGCAGGTGAAGAAAATTGTTGCCGAGCTGCCCCCCTTCGTGACCAAGGTCGGACTGTTCGTCAATGAGCCGGCCGAGGGAATTGTGCGAAGCATGGCTGAGGCTCGGCTGGACGTGGTACAGTTGCACGGAGACGAACGGCCGGCTGATTGCCTGTTTGATTCGCATCCGGTCATCAAGGCCTTGCGGGTTAAGGATGCCGGCTCGCTGGCCGGGGCGGATGAATATCAGGTTGCGGCATTGCTGCTCGATGCCTGGTGCGATGAGCACTATGGCGGCACCGGCAAGAGCTTCGACTGGAAACTCGCTAAGCAGTTAACCGGGCGGCGCCCGCTGATTTTGGCCGGCGGCCTTAGGCCTGAGAACGTCATTGATGCGGTGCGGCGGGTTAAGCCCTATGCCGTCGATGTCTCAAGTGGGGTCGAGGCCGCGCCGGGCAAAAAGGATCACAGTAAAGTGGCGGAATTTATCTGCCGAGTGAGGAATGCATGACCTATCAGTACCCAGATGAGCGGGGCCATTTTGGCCAGTATGGCGGTCGCTATGTCGCCGAAACCCTGATGCCGGCGCTGCTGGAATTGGAAGAGGCTTATCTCGAGATCAGCCAGGATCCGACCTTCAAAAAAGAGTTCGCCTATTATCTGAAAAACTATGTTGGCCGTCCGAGTCCGCTCTACTACGCCGAGCGGCTCAGCAGGGAGCTGGGCGGGGCGAAAATCTATCTGAAGCGCGAAGATCTCAACCATACCGGCGCACACAAGGTGAACAACACTGTCGGTCAGATTCTGCTGGCGCGGCGGATGGGCAAGCAGAAGGTGATCGCCGAAACCGGCGCAGGCCAGCACGGGGTGGCCACCGCCACCGTCGCTGCGCTGTTCGGCATGGAGTGCGAAATCTTCATGGGCAAGGAGGATATCCGTCGACAGGCGCTCAATGTCTTCCGCATGAAGCTCCTCGGTGCCAAGGTGCATGAGGTAACCAGCGGTACGGCGACCCTTAAAGACGCCATGAACGATGCATTGCGCCATTGGGTTACCCATGTGCGCGATACCTTTTATATTATCGGTACGGTCGCCGGACCGCACCCCTATCCTCAGCTGGTGCGGGACTTTCAGTCGGTGATCGGTGAAGAAGCCAGGCAGCAGCTCCAGGAAGCCGAAGGTCGGCTGCCCGATGCCGCAATCGCCTGTATCGGTGGCGGCTCCAACGCCATGGGCACCTTTTATCCCTTCATCAAGGATGCGTCGGTGCGTCTGATCGGCGTTGAGGCGGCCGGTTTGGGAGTGGATACCGACAAGCACGCCGCTTCGATTTCCGCCGGAGCCCCGGGTGTGCTGCACGGGAACAAGACCTACCTGTTGCAGAACGAGGATGGCCAGATCAATCATGCCCATTCGATCTCGGCCGGTCTCGATTATCCAGGTGTTGGGCCCGAGCACGCCCACCTGCAGGATCTGGGGCGCGCTGAATATGTTTCGATTACCGATGACGAGGCGCTGGAAGCCTTTCAGACGCTGACCCGTGTTGAAGGGATTATCCCGGCCCTGGAGAGCGCCCATGCCATCGCTCAGGTGATGAAGTTGGCGCCGACCATGGATAAAGACCAGCTGCTGCTGGTCTGTTTGTCCGGCCGCGGAGACAAGGATATTCACACTGTCGCTGAAGCGATGGGCGTGCAATTTTAGTAGGGGCAGACCCGCGTGTCTGCCCTTGGAAAAAAACAGATCTCAGGGCGAACACACGGGTTCGCCCCTACAGTTATTTTGAAAGGAACAAATGAAATTTACCGAACTGAACCTGCCGGAGGTCGTCCAGCAGGGAGTCAACGACGCCGGCTTCGAAGCCTTGACCCCGGTGCAGCAGGAATCGATCCCGCTGGCCCTGCAGGGCAAGGACGTTGCCGCCCAGGCCCAGACCGGGACCGGCAAAACGGCTGCGTTTCTGATTTCTCTGTTCTGCAAGCTGCTCAGCAGCGAAAGGTCCACCAGCAACAACCCGCGGGCCTTGGTGATGGCGCCGACCCGGGAGCTGGTCGTGCAGATCTGCAAAGATGCCGAGGTCCTCGGCCGCCACACCGGGCTGAAAGTGCAGCCGATTTTTGGTGGGGTCGATTACGAAAAGCAGCGTCAGGCGCTGCGCGATGGGGTCGATATCATTGTCGCCACCCCGGGCCGGCTGATCGATTACTTCAAGCAGCGGGTTTTTTCCCTGAGCCGGGTTGAGGCGCTGGTGATCGATGAGGCCGACCGGATGTTCGATATGGGCTTTATCAAGGATCTGCGTTTTATTCTGCGCAAGCTGCCCCCTTTTGAAAAACGCCAGACGATGCTCTTTTCAGCGACCCTCTCCCCCCAGGTGATGGAGCTCGCCTATGAATTCATGGATCTGGCGGAAAAGGTCTCCATCGAGCCGGAGAAGGTCACCGCCGACAATATCGACCAGATCCTCTATCACGTCTCGCGGCGGGAAAAATTTGCTTTGCTCCTCGGCCTGCTCAAGCAGGAAACCGGCGTCGAGCGGGTGATGCTGTTCGTCAACATGAAGGTCGAGGCCGAGCGGCTGAATAATCTGCTCAATGCCAACGGGGTTCCCAGTGCCGTCCTGTCCGGCGACATCCCGCAGAAAAAACGGATGCGGATCCTCGATCAGTTCAAGCTTGGCAGTCTCACCCATCTGGTCGCCACCGATGTCGCTTCGCGCGGCATTCATGTCGACAATGTCACCCATGTCATCAATTATGATCTGCCCCAGGATCGTGAGGATTATGTCCACCGCATCGGTCGGACCGCTCGAGCGGGGGCGATGGGCCGAGCGATCAGTTTGGCCGATGAAGAGACCGTCTATCAGCTCGCCGATATTGAGGATTATCTGGGTAAGTCGATCCCCAGCGAGATGCCACTGGATGAGGATTTCTGCTTTGAGTACAAGCGGGCCCAGCCGAAACGCAAGCGGCCGCCGACGGAAAAACCTGCAGCTGGCGGGCCACGCCGCCGGCCACGGCGCCGGGGGCCACGATCTGGAGGCAATAAGAGCGCTGGGCCGAAGAAGGGCGAGTAAGCTGGCGGAGAAAAGGATTGAAACCGGCCGGATGAATCGACTAGACTGACCCTTTTGGAGTCCGGGCTCGCCTTTGCTCGGTGTATTGAATTTTCGGTTCTATAGCCAATTAAAAGCTCTTTTAGGAAACTGTGAAAAGCTGGATCGGCCACAAAGACACCAGGGCACCAGGATTGACGGAATGGATAGCTGTTTTTCCGTTATTCTTAAAGTCTTGACCTGGTGGCCAAAACTTTTTTTTTGGTTATCGGTCCGTTAATTTTTGCCATCACCTGTTAGTGAATATTATGTCTCGAATAAGTAAGACCTTTGCGGCCCTCAAGCAGAACCGGGAAACGGCTTTAATCCCGTTTTTAACTGCCGGTGATCCCGATCTGGAAACCAGCGCCAAGTTGGTGCGCACTCTGGCAAAGAGCGGCGCCGATCTGATCGAACTGGGCGTACCCTTTTCCGATCCGATGGCTGATGGCCCGACCATTCAGGCCGCTTCCGAGCGGGCCCTGGCTGCTGGTGCAACCTTGGAAAAGGTTTTGCAACTGGTTACTGAGGTGCGCCGGGACACGCAGGTGCCACTGGTGCTGATGGGCTATTACAACCCGATTTTTCGCTATGGCGTCGAGGGTTTTGCCGCCGCGGCCGCGGCCGCCGGCGTCGACGGGTTGCTGCTGGTCGATCTTCCGCCGGAACAGACCGATGAAATCGCCCCCGCCTTGGAAAAGGCCGGGCTCGACCTGATCACCCTGCTGGCGCCGACCACCCCGCCGGAACGGATGCGGCGCCTGGCCGCAGCTGCCCAGGGTTACCTTTATTACGTTTCAATGACCGGCGTCACCGGAACCGCAGCGATCTCCCCGGCAGCGATCAAGCAGGCCGTTGAAGAATTAAAAGGGATGACTGAGGTGCCGGTCGGGGTCGGCTTCGGCATCTCTACGGTCGCCGATGCCAAGGCGGTGGGAGAATTTGCCGATGGAGTTGTGGTCGGCAGTGCATTGGTTAAAATCATTGCGGAATATGGTCAGAGCGAAGAACTTCAGGCTCAAGTTGGTGCCTTTATCGCTTCACTTAAACAGGGACTGGTTGAGCAGGCTGGCTGAGGCATGCTGCTCTGCTATTTGAGGCGGCGCTGAATTGATTTTATTGAGCAACGAGAGGTTGTTTCATGGGCTGGTTTAAAAAGAAGACATCGCTGACTGCGTCGGCTGAGAAAAAGAAGGTGCAGATGCCGGAAGGGGTCTGGACCAAGTGCAAGAATTGCCAGGAAATTGTTTACGGCAAGGAGATCGAGCGGAACCTGAATGTCTGCCCCAAGTGCGATTATCATTTTCGCATCAATGCGCGTGAGCGGATCGACCTGGTGATAGACAAAGATAGTTTTGTTGAGATGGATGCGACCATGCGCTCGGTCGATTTTCTTGATTTTAAGGATTCGAAAAAATACAAGGAGCGGATTAAGGCGGCGGTGAAAAAAGCCGGCGACGGTGACGCCGTGATCTGCGGCCATGGAAAGATTGACGGCTTGCCGGCGGTGCTGGCGGTCTTCGACTTTTCCTTTATGGGCGGGAGTATGGGTTCGGTGGTTGGCGAAAAGATCACCCGGGCGATTGAGAAGGGCTTGGAAATGCAGGCTCCGGTGCTGGTGTTTTCCTCCTCCGGCGGGGCGCGGATGCAGGAGAGTATCCTTTCCCTGATGCAAATGGCCAAGACCAGCGCTGCCCTGGCCAAGCTCAAGGCGGCTGGCATTCCCTTTATTTCGGTGTTGACCGATCCGACCACCGGCGGGGTCACCGCCAGTTTCGCCATGCTGGGAGACCTGAACATCGCTGAGCCGCGTGCGTTGATCGGATTTGCCGGCCCGCGGGTTATCGAGCAGACCATCCGCCAGACTCTGCCTGAGGGGTTTCAGCGTTCCGAATATCTGCTTGAGCATGGCATGGTTGATATGATTGTGCCGCGCAGTGAAATGAAAGAGCGCTTGTCGCAGGTGCTGAAAATTTTCACGAAAACTGATTGATGCCGGACAGCTATCAAGCGAGCCTGGATTATCTCTACTCGCTGCAAACTTTTGGCATCAAGCTGGGCCTGGATAAGGTACGCCAATTACTCGAACGCATTGACAATCCGCAACATAAGTTGCGGATTGTTCATATTGCCGGCACCAATGGCAAGGGATCGACCGCTGCAACCCTGGCGAATATTTTCCATGCCGCCGGGATTTCAGCGGGACTCTACACCTCGCCCCATCTG
>CAMYNR010000058.1 GCA_947259715.1 uncultured Desulfuromonadales bacterium | reverse complement strand
CCTGGAAAGAGGAAACTCTCGAAGAATACTGGTGGTGCACCGAGCAGGCATTGACCTGGCCCGGGGGCGAGCTGCCGAACATGATTCTCGATGATGGCGGTGATGCGACCATGTTCGTTCTCAAGGGCAACGAGTGGTCGAAAGATGCGGTACCGAATGTCAGCGCTGATGACCCTGAGGACTGGCGAGAGCTGGTCAAACAGCTGGAAAAATCGATCATTGCCGATGCCCAGAAGTGGATCAAGACCGCTGCTTCGATCAAGGGCGTTACTGAAGAAACCACCACCGGCGTGCATCGTCTCTACCAGATGGAGGCTGAAGGCAGCCTGCTGTTCCCGGCGATGAATGTAAACGACGCAGTGACCAAATCAAAATTTGATAACGTCTACGGCTGCCGCCATTCGCTGGTTGACGGGATCATGCGTGCTACTGATGTGATGCTCTCCGGCAAGGTCGCTGTCGTCTGTGGCTACGGTGATGTCGGTAAGGGCTGCTGCCAGTCCCTGCGCGGCCAGGGAGCCCGGGTCATCGTCACCGAGATCGACCCGATCTGCGCGCTGCAGGCGTTGATGGAAGGTTACGAAGTCAAGCGGGTCGAGGACGTTCTCGATTACGCCGATATTTATATCACCACCACTGGCAATAAGGATGTCATTACTCTGGAGCATATGCGCCAGATGAAGAACAACGCGATTGTTGGCAACATCGGTCATTTCGATAATGAGATCGAGATGGCGGCGGTGGAAAAGGCCGAAGATGTGACGCGTGAGAATATTAAACCGCAGGTCGATCGCTGGGTGTTTGCGGACAGCCATGGTGTCATCGTGCTTGCCGAGGGGCGTTTGCTGAACCTCGGTTGCGCGACCGGCCACCCGAGTTTTGTCATGTCCAACTCCTTTACCAATCAGGTGATGGCGCAGATCGAGCTGTTCAAGAATTCCCAGGAATATCAGAACAAGGTCTATGTCTTGCCCAAGCAGCTGGATGAAAAGGTGGCCCGTCTCCACCTGGATAAGCTTGGCGCCAAGCTGACGGTATTGACCGAGGAGCAATCAAAATACCTCGGAGTCCCGACGGAAGGACCCTACAAGCCGGACAGCTACCGCTACTAAAGTAAAAAAGAAAGAGACCTCAGCAAAAAAGCCGATCAGAAAATCTGATCGGCTTTTTTGTCAGAAACTGTCTTGGCCTGACTGTTATTCTTTGACGCTCAACAGCAGCCAGACCCCTCCCATCAGGAAGATCAGGTTTGTTGACCAGGCTGCCAGCAGCGGCGGCAATGCGCCGGAGTTGCCGAAGGCGGTGAGGAGTGATTGCAGAATGAAGTAGACGACACCGATCCCCAGGCTTAAGCCAATACCCAGGGCAATATTGCTGCGTCGCCCCTTTTGCAAAGCGAATGGGACGCCGAGAAAGGCCATCACCAGGCAGGTAAAAGGTGCCGCCAGGCGGCTGTACATGGCGACCCGCTGGCGGGTGGCGGCGTAGCCCTCCCTTTCCAGTTTGCGGGTCATGCGCCAGAGCTGCCTGAGGTTCAGTTCATCAGTGCGGTTTTCAGCAAGGCTGAAATCCTTTGGCCTGCGGCCGGTTTCCATCATTTGCTGCTGTTTGCTCTCGGTGCTGAGAAGGTCTCCGGTTTCTGGGTCAAAGGTCCGAACTGTCAGCTGCTCTGCCACCCAGGTGTCGCCATTAAAGCGAAGGAGGGGGGTTTCTATGCGCTGTAAAAGTCGGGCTTTGTCATCGATAAAAAAGACGGTGACACCCTGCATCTCTTTTTTCTTCGGGTCGACGGAGATGATGTTGAATATTCGGCCGTCATTTCGGTACCAGACTTCGTTGTGCAGGAGGTTCTGTGGTGTCTTGCCCTTAAGCTTGATTTCCAGCAGTTGATGCAGCGCCTTGGCATTATAAGGGCTGACAAACTCGTTTAAAAGCAGCAGCAGCAGCGACAGGAGCAGCGCTAGCCCCATAAAGGGTTGGACGATTTTCCATAGGCTGATGCCGCAAGCGCGCATCGCCGTCACTTCATTGGTTCTGCCGAGCCCGCCGAGAGTCAAAACAACGGTCATCAGAACAGCAAGAGGAAGGATCTGCACAAAGATCAGCGGGATGCTGTTGAAGAGATAGGTGAAGTAATCCTTGAACTGTGCCTGATGTTCAAGAAAATCACCGACCTTTTCAAAGAAATCGATGAGTACATAGATGCTGATAAATGCCGAACAGCTCAGCAGCAGGATTTTCAGGAAGTGCTTCAGCAGGAAGAGGTTGATTAATTTCATCACTCTGCTTCTGGTTTTGAAGAGTTTTTTTTCAACAGCCGTTTGATTAATTCAAGCGGATGAGCGAAAAATGCCATCGGTTTTTCAATTGCCGTGCGATGCAGAAAATAGGCTCCACCACAAAAAAACAGCAGGTTCGGTAGCCAGAGAATCAGGTAGGCCGGCAGGGCACCATTTTCAGCAACGGTGCGGGCAATGCTCAAAAGCAAATAATAAAAGAGCGAAATAATCAGCGCCAGAGCAAACCCCGCTCCTTTGCCGGAACGGTTTGACTGCAGGCCAAGAGGGACCCCAACCAGAGCAAAGACCAGTGGTGCGAAGGGGATGACCAGGCGCTTGTGATGCACAGTGTCATAGCGCCGCAGGTCACGTTCGCTTTCAGCCTGGCGGCGGGCGCTTTGCAGCTCGGTCCAGGACAGTTCTGAGCGGGACCGACGACGCTTGTCGGTCCCGAGTTGTTTGCTCATGTCAATATTGATGTCGTAATTGGAAAAACCGATGATTTGATAGGTCGACTTGTTTTCCTTCAGTGGGCGACGATGGATGCTGCCATCGCTAAGCCGCAAAGTGAGGCTGAGTTGTTCCGGGTCGGAGATGAAACGTCCTTCCTGGGCCAGGATAGTGGCCGGTGTCTCGCCGTCGCGCTCGTCAGAAATAAAAACATTCTGCATGATCCCACGCCGTTCATCCATACTGTGGGTATAGAGGACGATGTCATCGAAGTCATCATTAAAGATCCCCGCATTGATGCCGACGCTGGCCCGACTGGAGGCAATTTCAAAGAGCTTGCTGCGAAAAGCGCTTTTGCCGGCTGGTTCGACACTGATCGTCAACCAGGCGGTCAGCAGGGACGAAAGAATCGCCAACAACAGAACCGGCTTCAGCAGGGCATAAAGACTGATGCCCGAAGCCTTCATGGCGATAAACTCGCTGTCCGCTGAAAGGCGGCCAAATGCCAGCAATATCCCCAGCAGGAAAGAGAGGGGCACGGTGATGCTGAGAAAGGTTGGCAGCAGATAGCTGAACAGGCGAAAAATTTCAATCGCCGGGACGCCTTTGCTGATGACCAGCTCCGTAAGGCGCGGAATGCGCCCCATCAGGATGACAAAAGTAAAAATCAGCAGACTGAGCAGGCTCGGAACGCTGATTTCCTTGAGGATATATTTATAGATTTTCAGGTGTGACATGGGCGCGCATGTTAGTACAGCCGTCAGGGTCTGTAAATAGGCTAAGTCTCCTGCATGAAGAAGATTTTTCTGGCACCAGGGCTGGCGGTCGAAGGAGAGGGGAGAAGAGATTTTTCGCTTGCCTGGCGGCCGGGTGCAATGTTATAGACGTGCAGTTGTCCAATACACACGCTTCAGGATCTGCTCAGGGCGGTTCTCAGCGGCAAGCTGAGGCCTGACAGAACTGACTGGAGCGGAGGAATCAACCAAACCTGAAAGGAAACAGAAACATGGCACAAGTCACAATGAAACAACTGTTGGAAGCCGGGGTACATTTCGGCCACCAGACCAAACGCTGGAACCCAAAAATGAAGCCGTACATCTTCGGTGCCCGCAACGGTATCTATATCGTTGACCTGCAGAAGACCGTACGTCACTTCCGGACCGCTGTCCAGTTCGTTCAGGATACGGTGGCCAAGGGCGAAAAGGTTCTCTTCGTAGGCACCAAGAAGCAGGCCCAGGACGCTATTATGGAAGAGGCTCTGCGCGCGGAACAATTCTTCGTCAATAATCGCTGGTTGGGTGGCATGCTGACCAACTTCACCACCATCAAAGACAGCATTGACCGTCTGAAGAAGATCGAAGGGATGGCGACCGACGGAACCCTGGAGCAGTACACCAAGAAAGAGGCTCTCCAGCTGGAGCGGGAACGCGAAAAGCTGGAGAAAAACCTCGGCGGGATCAAGAATATGAGCAAACTGCCCGGCGCGGTTTTCATTATCGATCCGAATAAAGAGGCAATTGCCGTCAAGGAAGCCAACAAGCTGGGCATCCCTGTCGTCGCCGTCGTTGACACCAACTGCGATCCGGATAATATCGATTACATTATTCCGGGCAACGACGACGCGATCCGGGCGATCCGCCTGTTTGCCACGACCATCGCCGAAGCCTGCGTGGAAGGTGGCCAGCGTCGCAAGGAGCAGAAGCAGACCGAAGCGGAAGGCAAAGATGAGCCGGCCGTTGAAGCCGCTCCTGCCGAAGAGGCTCCTGCTGCTGAAGCGGCTCCTGCTGCAAAAGAGGAAGTTGCACCCACTGCTGAATAAAGATCTGCCAGTGCAGCTCAGTTTATGACAGAATGGCCTGCGGCCGGGCTTCGGCCCGGCCGTTGGTTTAACAACGATATATCGCGGGGAACACCCGTCCAACGATGGAGGATAAGACGTGAGTATTACAGCAGCAATGGTATCCGAACTGCGCAAGAAAACTGGTGCAGGCATGATGGATTGTAAAAAAGCTCTGACTGAGACTGGCGGCAATATGGAGGAAGCGGTCGACTATCTGCGGAAAAAAGGTCTGGCTGCTGCAGCGAAAAAATCTGGCCGGGTCGCAGCCGAAGGGGCTGTCATCGCCGGCTCCCTCGGTACTGTCGGGGCCTTGGTGGAAATTAACGCAGAGACCGACTTTGTCGCGAAAAACGACGCCTTCCAGGCATTTATTGCCGGCGTGCGTGACGTTGTTCTGGAAAATTCGGTCGCCGAGGTCGAAGGTTTGAAAGAGCTGCCTTATCCGAACACCGGACGGACGGTAGGCGAAGAACTCACCCACCAGATCGCCACCATCGGCGAGAATATGGATATCCGCCGCCTGCAACGAGTCGATGCGGGGCAGGGCGTGGTCGCATCCTATATCCATGGTGCCGGCAAGATCGGCGTACTGGTTGAGCTGCAGACCGCAGCCACCGACGAGAAGGTTGCCGAGCTTGGCAAGCAGATCGCCATGCACGTTGCTGCCGCAGCGCCGGCCTATCTGAAGCGTGATGATGTTCCTTCCGAAGTGGTTGACAAAGAGAAGGAAATCATGCGGGTCAAAGCCCTGGAGAGTGGCAAGCCGGAGAATATTGTCGACAAGATCATCACTGGTCAGATCAACAAATACTTCGGCGAGGTCTGCCTGCTGGAGCAGGCCTTTGTCATTGACCCTGATCAGAAGGTCGGCAAGGTTGTCGAAGCGCTGGCCAAAGAGCTTGGCAGCGAGATCAAGCTGAACAGCTTTGTTCGTTTTCAGCTCGGCGAAGGGATTGAAAAGAAAGAGGACGACTTCGCTGCTGAAGTTGCTGCCCTGAGCAAGTAAATATTCCGATCCCTGCAGGAGCTGACGTGGCAAACAAATACCAACGTATCTTATTGAAACTGAGCGGCGAAGCGCTGGCAGGTGAGCAGGGCTACGGCATCGATCCGGAGGTGATTCAAAATATCGCCGCCGAGATCAAAGACGTCACAGATATGGGCGTGCAGGTTGCTCTGGTTATCGGCGGGGGAAATATCTTCCGCGGCTTGGCGGCGTCATCCAAAGGGATGGATCGCGCCAGCGCTGATTATATGGGGATGTTGGCCACGGTGATGAACAGTCTGGCTATGCAGGATGCCCTGGAGAAGCAGGGGGTGGTCACCCGGGTCCAGTCGGCAATCGAGATGCAGCAGGTCGCCGAACCTTATATCCGCCGTCGCGCTGTGCGGCACCTGGAAAAAGGACGGGTGGTCATTTTCAGTGCCGGGACCGGTAACCCTTATTTCACGACCGACACGGCGGCCAGTTTGCGGGCCATGGAAATCAACGCCGAGGTGATCATCAAGGCGACCAAGGTCGATGGCGTTTACACCGCCGACCCCAAAAAAGACAGTGATGCGGTCAAGCTTCCGGTTCTGACCTATCTGGAGGTTCTGCAGCGGGGCTTGCAGGTCATGGATGCCACGGCAACCTCACTCTGTATGGATAATAATCTGCCAATGATCATTTTTGACATGACCCAGCCGGGCAACATCCAGAAGGTTGTCCGTGGGGAATCGATCGGAACGATTGTCAAGGGAGGTGACGCTGATGGTTGATGAAGTCCTGGATGAAGCCCGGGCGGCGATGGATAAAGCCGTCAAGGCATTAAAGAAAGAAATGACCAAGGTGCGGACCGGGCGTGCCAGCACCTCACTGCTTGATGATGTTCGCGTTGATTACTATGGGGTTCCAACGCCGCTCAGTCAGGTGGCGACTCTCTCGGCACCTGAGCCGCGGCTGATAACCGTGCAGCCCTGGGAGAAGAACCTGATCCCGGAAATCGAAAAGGCAATCTTCAAAGCGGACCTGGGCTTGACACCCTCATCTGATGGTCAGTTGATTCGTCTGCCGGTGCCCGCCCTGACCGAGGAACGGCGTCGGGACATGGTGAAGATTATCAAAAGGATGAGCGAAGAAGCAAAGGTTTCGGTGCGCAACGCGCGCCGAGATGCCAATGACACCCTGAAAATGTTGGAAAAAGAAAAAGAGCTTACAGAAGATGACCTGAAGCGGAGTGAGAAGGATGTTCAGCAGCTGACCGACGAATTTGTCGCTGCCATCGACGCCGTGGTGCAGAAAAAAGAGAGTGAGGTCATGGAGGTCTGAGCGCCTGCTTGAATAGCGGTTGATTTGTTCAAAGGAGAGAAATGTGGCTCTGAAAATAAATGACGACTGTATTGCTTGCGGAACCTGCGTGGACAGCTGCCCTCTTGGCGCGATTGTCGAAACGGAAGAAATTTATAAAATTACTTCCGCTTGTTCCGAATGCGAGGCCTGTATCGGCAGTTGCCCGGTTGCTGCAATCGTCAAGTGAAAAGGCCAAAGGTCTGAAGGTAAGGGCGTCTTTATGGGCGCCCTTTTCTTTTCTCCGGTTACTTTCCTGGCTTGCTGTCCCAGAATAATTCATGCTAATTTCTAATTTTTATGTCTTTGCTCAATAAGAAATGGGTTGTGTCGCATGTCTAAGCCATTGCTTTCCGAACAGAAAAATTTACAGCATTTGGCGATCATTATGGACGGCAATGGGCGCTGGGCCAAGCAGCGTAATCTGCCGAGGATCGCTGGCCATAATCAAGGAGTCCAGACGGTTATCAACATCGTCGACGAATGCGCCCGGCAGGGAATTCGCTACCTGAGCTTGTTTGCCTTCAGTTCGGAAAATTGGGGCCGTCCATCCCAGGAGGTTGATGCACTAATGGAGCTGCTGCTGCAGTTTCTCGCCTCTCAGCGGGAGCAGATGCTCGAGAATGGCATTCGGTTGCGCGTGATTGGGGACCGGAATCGGCTCTCCGAAGCGGTGCGCAGGGCGCTTACTGCCGCGGAAGTCGAAACGGCCTCCGGCAAGAATCTGACCCTGGTGCTGGCGTTATCCTACGGCGGACGGGATGAAATTCTGCGTGCAACGCGTTTACTGGTGCAACAGGCTCTGGCCGAAGGGGGCGATCCCGCTGCGATTAATGAGCAGGATTTTGAGTCCTGCCTTGATACTCTGGGGCTTCCCGCGCCTGATCTGCTGATCAGGACCAGTGGCGAAATGCGCATCAGCAATTTTCTGCTCTGGCAATTGGCCTATGCGGAATTATATTTTACTGAAGTACTCTGGCCTGATTTCGATGCCGTTGAATTACAAAAGGCGATCGATGATTACCAGCGTCGTAAGCGTCGTTTCGGCTTAACCGACGATCAACTCGACACCGAGCCAAAGTTGCAAAGGGAGACGACCGATTAAACAGCGCATCCTGACCGCGGCAGTGGCCCTGCCACTTCTCATCCTGCTGATCGCCTTCGGCACCCCGGCGATTTTTTTTATTTTTTTAACCCTGGTTCTGTTTTTAGCTCTATTCGAATTCAACCGGATGGGGCTTGCCGACGAGCAGCAAATCGAACAATGGTTTGCCACCGCTGCGGGAAGTCTGGTGGTGCCGCTGCTTTATTGGCAGCATTATGCCTTGCTTTTGCCGCTGCTTGCAGTGACCATAATCGGCCTGGCTCTGCTTTTCCTTATCCGCCTGCCGGCGATTCATGAATTGCCTCAACGCCTTGGCTGGCTCTGTCTCGGCCTTCTTTATCTGCCATTTTTACTTGGCCACCTTGCGACCTTGCGCCTCCTTGCCGATGGTCAGGAATGGATTTTCCTGACTTTATTGGCGATAATGGGTTGTGACACCTTTGCCTACTTTGTTGGCAGCAATTTGGGCCGGCACAAACTTTATCCCGCGGTCAGCCCGAAGAAAAGTATTGAAGGGGGACTGGGAGGGCTGCTTGGGGCGGTGGTCGCGGTTTATCTCTGTCGGGCCAGCTTTCTTCCGGTGATCGGAGTCTTTGAGGCGATTTTTATTGGCCTGCTCCTGGGGGTTGTCGGCCAATTGGGTGATCTTTTTGAATCCCTGCTTAAGCGAGCCTGCGAGGTGAAAGACTCGGGCAATATGATTCCCGGGCATGGCGGCCTGCTTGACCGGCTGGACAGCTTGGTTTTTGCCTTTCCGATTGTTTACTACATCGCCCGTTATGGATACGGCGGATGACGGATATTATGAAAAATCTTACCATTCTCGGTTCGACCGGCTCGATCGGCGTCAGCACCCTGGAGATCGTCGAAGCTTTTCCCGACCTGTACCGTGTCATCGCCTTGACCGCTGGCAACAACATCGCCCTGTTAAAGCAGCAGGTGAAAAAGTTTCGGCCGCGTCTGGTTGCGGTTGCCAGCGAGCAGGGCGCAACGGAATTGGCCGAAGAACTGAACGGCGAGGGGGTCGAAATTGTCTGCGGGATTGAGGGGATGATCCGCTGTGCAACCTGCCCGGACGCTGAAATGGTGGTCGCTGCGATCGTTGGAGCGGCCGGCCTGGTTCCGACCCTGGCAGCGATCAAGGCGGGCAAAGACATCGCTCTGGCGAATAAGGAAACCCTGGTGACCGCCGGGGCCCTGGTGATGGCTGAGGTGGAAAAGGCTGGAGTCAGGATGATCCCGGTTGACAGCGAGCACTCTGCCATCTTTCAGTCTTTGGCAGGCCAGCGTTCAGAGGACGTGCGGCGTTTGATCCTGACCGCCTCGGGGGGGCCTTTCCGCCAACATTCCTTAGAGCGTCTTCAAGGGGTCAGCCCCGCCGATGCGCTGGCTCATCCCAACTGGGAGATGGGGCGGAAAATTTCCATCGATTCAGCAACCATGATGAACAAAGGGCTCGAGGTGATTGAAGCCTATTGGCTGTTCAATCTGCCGCCAGAGCAGATTGCTGTGCATATTCACCCCGAAAGTATTATCCATTCGATGGTCGAATATCGAGATGGTGCGGTGATGGCTCAATTGGGCATTCCTGATATGAAAACCCCCATCGCTTATGCACTCTCCTGGCCGAAACGTCTCCCTCTGGATCTGGCCCCCCTCGATCTCTGTCAGGCAGGGCGGCTGACTTTTGCTGAACCTGACCAGGAGCGTTTTCCCTGCCTGCGCCTGGCTTACGCCGCCCTACAGAGCGGTGGCACTATTCCGGCAGTGATGAACGCTGCCAACGAAATCGCAGTAGACGCATTTTTGCAGAATCAAATCAGCTTTTTGCAGATCGCCCAAGTGATCGAACAGGTCATGCAGAGCCATCAGCGCGAAGAATTGTCGACCATCGACCGCGTGCTGCAGGCTGACCGTTGGGGTCGCCAGCAGGCAAAAGAGCTGATTCGCGGAGGTCTGTCATTATGACAATCATGGCTGGCATTTTGATGCTCGGTGTGCTGGTTTTTGTTCACGAACTGGGGCACTTCATGGTCGCCAAATGGTGCGGCGTCAAAGTCCTTAAGTTTTCTCTCGGCTTCGGTCCGAAATTGGTCTCTTACCGCTATGGCGAAACCGAATATCTGATTTGTGCAATTCCCCTCGGCGGCTATGTTCAGATGCTGGGAGAAGGGGGGGGCGAACAGGGCGAAGAGGCGGAATTGACGGCAGAAGAAAAGCGCCGTTCCTTTGCTGACAAATCCGTTTCGCGGCGTCTGGCGATTGTTTCCGCCGGCCCCCTGATGAACCTGCTGCTGCCGCTGCTGATTCTGCCGATCTCTTTTATGGCCGGGGTGCTGGTGCCGAGCTATTACGATGCCAAGCCCTGTATCGGTTATGTGGTAAGCGAGTCGGATGCCGGCAAGGCAGGATTTAAGGCCAATGATTGTATCCTGCAAATAAATCAGCAGTCGGTGGCCAGTTGGAACGACGGCAACAAGGCCTTTGTCTCTGCTGCTGGCGAGCCACTTGTTTTTCGTGTTGAACGCGAGGGTAAGCAGCTGCAGCTGATAATCCCGGCTGAGAATAACAGTCTTGAGGGGATGCAATCCCTCGGCTTGTTGCCTGCCCAGGAAGCTCGGGTGGGGGGGCTGGCCGAAGGGATGCCGGCAGCCAACGCCGGTATTCAAAAGGGCGATCTGATCCTGCAAATCGACCATCAGCAGGTGGCCTCCTGGTATGACCTGAAAACAATTATTCAGGACGTTGGGGGGCAGACCGTTCCTGTTCTGCTGGAAAGAAATGGCGAGCAGCTGAGGGTCGAGCTGGTTCCGGAGCAGCGGGATGGCGAAGGTGACTATCTCATCGGTATTGCTCCGCAGCAAAGCTCGGAATTTAAGAGGTTCGGTTTCGTTGGGGCAATCAAGGAAGGGGCCAAGCGGACCTGGGAATTGATTGAACTGACGGTGGTTTTTGTCCAGAAGCTGTTCACCGGCAGTGTCTCGGCGAAAAATATCGGCGGACCAATCACGGTCGTACAGGTCGCAGGGCAAGCTGCGCAGACCGACCTGTCGGCGATTCTTTCCGTCCTGGCGTTTATTTCCATCCAGCTGGGGATTCTCAACCTGCTGCCGATTCCGATTCTCGATGGCGGGCACATTCTGTTTTATCTTTTTGAGTTGATCCTGCGACGGCCGGTATCGATTCGGGCGCGGGAAATGGCCCAGCAGGTCGGTATGGCGATGCTGCTGATGCTGATGGTGCTGGCATTCTATAACGATATTGTGCGTCTCTGGGGCTAGCAGGTGAACGTTCTGGCTCCTAGAATACTGGCGGTTGATACCTCTTCATTCTCTGGCAGTGTTGCCCTTTGTGAAGGTGAACGGCTGATCGCCGAAACCCTGCTCAATGTTCGCAGCACCCACAGTGAAAAATTACTCAAGCAGATCGATCTGCTGCTGCAGGAGGCGGGGTGGTCTTTACCGGAACTCGATCTCCTGGTCGCGGTGACCGGACCCGGCTCCTTTACCGGCTTGCGGATTGGAATCGCGACCATTAAGGGGCTGGCGCAGGTTTTCGAGAAGCCGGTCGTGGGTATATCATCGCTGCAAATGCTGGCCATGAACCTGCCGCTTTGCCCGCATCCGATCTGTGTCTTTCTCGACGCGCGCAAAAAGGAGGTCTACAGCCAGATCTTTCATTGGTCAAAGGAGGGGCCGGTGGCCGAGGGTGAAGCCCAAGTCCTGCCACCCGAACGCATCCTGCGTCAGCTGCAGGGTCGGGTGGCGCTGGTTGGTGACGGGGTGCCGGTCTACTCAAAGCTCATCACAGAAATCCTCGCTGACCGGGCGCTCTTGCCAATCCCTTCGGCACATCAGCCGAGGGCCTCCCAGGCCGGGTGGCTGGCGGCCAAACAGTATCAAACAGGCCAGGTTATTGCCGCTGCCGACCTTTTGCCAGGCTACATCCGTCCATCCGATGCCGAGCTGAATCTCCCGGCTTGCCAGCGGTAGCTGCAAGCCCCGTTCGGCTGTTGACAATTTTGTCTTGGTTTGGTTATCTATAGGCAGGTTTTTCTCTCTAACTCTTATGTGTGGAGGTGCCAATGGATATCGATCAGAATGTGCTGCAGGGGCTGCTGGATAATAACTCCCGTTTTCGCATGTTGTACGAAGAACATATCCTGTTCGAGAAAAAGTTGAGTGAATATGAGAAAAAGGGATTCCTCAGCCCGCATGAAGAGCTCGAGAAAAACAAAGTAAAGAAATTGAAACTGGCCGGCAAGGATGAGATGGAAAGAATTCTCAACGCAGTCACTGCCTGAGCCCGTTTTTTTACATAAACGGGAAGACTTCATACAGCAAAGGGTTTAAGCATCTGCTTAGGCCCTTTGCTGTATTTGTATTAGTATGAAAAGTTACTCTTACCCGGCTACCAGGCCGGATGATCCCCCCAGACAGGATGGATGACCATGAGCAGTAAACGAAGTGATGCAATCACCAAAGGCTTTGAGCGAACTCCCCACCGCGCTCTGCTGAAAAGTACCGGGGTCCCGAATGAGCAGATGGACAAGCCATTTATCGGAATCGCCTCGTCATTTACCGACCTGATCCCAGGCCATACCGGGATGCGTGATCTGGAGAGGTTCATTGAAAAGGGGGTCCACTCCGGAGGTGGCTATTCTTTTATCTTTGGCATCCCAGGGGTCTGTGACGGCATCGCCATGGGCCATAAGGGGATGCACTATTCCCTGCCGACCCGAGAGCTGATCGCCGACATGGTTGAATCGATCGCCGAGGCGCATCGTTTGGATGGGCTGGTCCTGCTGACCAACTGCGACAAAATCACCCCGGGGATGCTGATGGCGGCGGCTCGCTTGGACATCCCCTGTATCGTTGTGACCGCTGGGCCTTCGCAGACCGGTTCCGGCCGAGAAGGCAAACGCTTCAGTTTCGTCACCGATACCTTTGAAGCCATGGCCCAGTATAAAGCCGGGGTGATCGACGAAAAGCAGCTGATGATGTGCGAGGATAACGCCTGTCCGACGGCGGGGTCATGCCAGGGCCTGTTCACCGCCAACACCATGGCGATTTTGACCGAAACCATGGGGATGAGTCTGCCGCGCTGCGGGACCGCCTCAGCGGTCTCCTCATTGAAACGGCGCATCGCGTTTGCCTCTGGTGAAAAGGCTGTTGAGCTGGTGCGGGACAACATCACTCCCCGCCAGATTATGACCCGCGAGGCGTTTGAAAACGCGATCCGGGTCGATTTGGCGTTGGGTGGTTCCAGCAATACCGTTCTCCATTTACTGTCGATCGCCCGCGAAGCCGGGGTCGATTTGCCCCTTGCCGCCTTTGATGAGCTCAGCCGCACCACTCCGCAGCTGGCGTCAATGAACCCAGGGGGAATCCATTTCATGGAAGATCTGGATGCTGCCGGCGGCGTCCCCGCTGTGCTTTATCAGCTGCGCGATCGTATCGCCGACCACCAGACCCTGCTTGGCCTCTCCGTTAAACAGATCGTCGAGAGTGTCGAGAGTGTCGATGACGAGGTGGTTCATCCGGTCAGCGATCCGGTCAGGCCGGAAGGTGGCATCGCCATTCTGCGTGGCAACCTGGCCCCTGAGGGTGCCGTGGTCAAGCAGTCTGGCGTCTCCGAGCAGATGATGAATTTTACCGGCAAGGCGCGTTGCTACGATTCAGAAGAGGCGGCGATGGCTGCGCTGATGGGTGGTGAGGTGGTCGCCGGGGATGTGGTTGTTATCCGCTATGAAGGACCCAAGGGTGGACCTGGAATGCGCGAGATGCTGGCGCCCACGGCGACCCTGATGGGCCTTGGTCTCGGCGACAGCGTGGCGCTGATTACCGATGGTCGGTTCTCCGGAGGAACCCGAGGGCCCTGTATCGGCCATATCTCACCGGAGGCTGCCCAGGGTGGGCCGATCGCTCTAATTGAGGATGGCGATCCGATTGTTTTGGATATTCCTAACCGCAGCCTGAAGATCGATTTGTCTGATGAGGAGCTGGCCAAGCGCCGCAGCAACTGGCAGGCGCCGGAACCGAAAATCAAGACCGGCTGGCTGGCACGTTATGCGAAAGTGGTCACCAGCGCCGGAACTGGCGCGATTTGTCAGGCCGATTAATTTTCGTTTGCCGCACAATATATATTGAGTTTTATATCTTTGCAGGGGTAAGCTTCCCGCGAAGTAGCCGCTGGCGGAGTTTCCCGCCAGCGGGACCATTTTATGTTTTAGAGAGAAAGCAATTCTTTGCCGAGTTGCAAGGAGGATCAGGTGGAACTGACCGGATCGCAGATTTTACTTGCCTGCCTACAGGAGGAGGGGGTCGATACCGTCTTCGGCTACCCGGGCGGCGCCGTCATCAACATCTATGATGACCTGTTCGATTCACCGATCGAACATATTCTGACCCGCCATGAACAGGCTGCAGTGCACGCAGCCGATGGCTATGCCCGGTCAACCGGAAAGGTTGGCGTCGCCATCGCCACCAGCGGACCCGGCGCGACCAATACCGTCACCGGAATCGCCACCGCTTATATGGATTCCATTCCGATGGTGGTGATCACCGGCCAGGTTCCGACGCCCCTGATCGGTAACGATGCCTTCCAGGAAGCCGATATGTGCGGCATCACCCGGCCCTGCACCAAGCATAACTTCCTTGTCCAGGATATCCGCGATCTGGCTCAGACTGTCAAAGAGGCCTTCTATATTGCCCGGACCGGCCGTCCCGGGCCGGTGCTGATCGACCTGCCAAAAGATATCCAGGTGCACAAGTACAAATTCAAGTATCCGGAAAAGGTCAAACTGCGCGGCTACAAGCCGACCTACGCCGGCAACAGTCGCCAGATTGACAAGGCTGTCAAGATGGTTCTTCAGGCCCGGCGGCCGGTGCTTTATGTCGGTGGTGGAATCAATCTTTCGGCTGCCAATGAGCAGTTGATAAAATTGGCCGAGCTGACCCAGACCCCGGTGACCACCACCTTGATGGCGATGTCCGGCTTTCCCCAGAATCATCCATTGGCGCTGGGGATGCTCGGCATGCACGGCACCTTTTACGCTAATATGTCGGTGACCGAATGCGATCTGCTGATAGCGGTTGGGGCCCGCTTTGATGACCGCGTCACCGGCCGCATCGACAGCTTTGCCAATAAGGCCAAGGTCATCCATATCGATATCGATCCGACCTCGATTAAGAAGAATGTTGCTGTAGATCTGCCGATTGTCGGTGACCTGCAGGATGTGCTCGGAAAACTGCACGCTAAGCTTACCGAGCAGACTGACGCGGTGCAGCAGTTGATTGAGAATACCGCCGACTGGAGGGCAAGCATCGCCGAGTGGCGGCAGTCCCACCCCATGGGCTATAAAAGTTCGGATACGGTTATCAAACCGCAGTTCGTCATCGAAAAAATCCGCGAGTTAACTGCTGATGATGCCATCATTACCACTGAAGTCGGCCAGCATCAGATGTGGACCGCACAATTCTTTCAGTTCCGCCAGCCGCGAACTTTCCTGACTTCAGGTGGGCTTGGAACCATGGGGTTTGGTCTGCCCGCAGCCTTGGGTGCGCAGGTGGCTTTCCCCGAGCGCCAGGTGATCGATATCTCCGGTGATGGTTCGTTTCAGATGAACTCTCAGGAGTTGGCCACTCTGGTGCAATATCGCTTACCTGTTAAAATCGCCATTCTCAACAATAATTTTCTCGGCATGGTCCGCCAGTGGCAGCAGATGTTCTTCGAAAAACGCTACAGCCAGACCTGTATGGAATTGCCGATCGACTTTGTCAAGTTGGCCGAGGCATACGGCGCCACCGGTCTGCAAGCCGCTCGGGTCGAGGATGTCGAAAAGACTATTCAAACGGCTTTGGACACTCCCGGGCCGGTGCTGATGGAATTCAAGGTGGCCCGCGAAGAAAATGTCTTGCCGATGGTGCCAGCAGGAAAAGCAATAAACGAAATGGTTCTGGCTTCTTAAACAAGCCGCGCCAGTTGAATTGAGAGAGATGCAATGGCCTGTAAGATGGCCGGGAGGATTGAGGAATGAGACATACTATTTCTGTATTGGTGGAGAATGAATTCGGCGTGCTGTCACGGATCTCCGGACTGTTTTCCGGTCGCGGCTTCAACATTGAAAGTCTTTGTGTGGCACCGACCATGGAAGAGGGGATCTCCCGCATGACTCTGGTGACCACTGGGGACGACCGGATTCTTGAGCAGATCAACAAGCAGCTGAATAAGTTGATTTCCACGATTAAGGTTGTCGATTTTACCGGCGAAGACTACGTCGAGCGAGAACTGGCCCTGATCAAGGTCAACGCCGAGGCTGATTCCCGGGCCGAAGCACTCCGCATTGTGGATATCTTCCGGGCCAAGGTTGTTGATGTGACACCCAGATCCTACACCATCGAAATTACCGGGGCTCCGGCAAAGATCAACGCTCTGCTGGAACTGCTGCGGCCAATGGGAATTAAAGAGATCGTCCGCTCCGGTCCGGTGGTCATTGGGCGGGGTGCCAAAGGCGTGACTGGCTGAGCTCCTTCCAGCTAGAAGAGGGTGCTTTGCTTTTGCCTGGAGCAAAGCGGCCGTGGTATAAAATCGCCTGCTGCAGGCGTTTCGCTGGTTGTCTTGTCCCAAGCAGGGTGTTTTCAGCTTTGCATTGGTTAAATTGTTTGATAGTTTTTGAAAAAGGGCAGGCTTTTCGCCGCCCTTTTTCTCCTTCAGAAGTGGATTTCTTACATGCAGAATCAAAATCAACCGATTGCCAAAGAAGGTTACCCCTTTATTGCCCTGTTCGGTTTTGTCACCTTGGTCTTCGCCTTGCTCAGTTGGAGCTTTTTCGCCCTGATCCTGCTGGCGCTGACCCTGTTCAGTGTTTACTTTTTCCGTAATCCTGAGCGCAACATCCCGGAGGGGGAAAAACTGGTTGTTGCGCCAGCCGACGGCAAGGTTATCTTTGTCGGTGAGGTGCAGGAAGATCGCTATTTTCAAGATCGGGTCACCAAGGTCAGTATTTTCATGAACGTCTTCAACGTGCATGTCAATCGCATTCCTTGTGACGGTAAGGTGGTTGAGAAGTATTATCAAAAAGGTGCCTTTGTCAATGCCTCGCTGGACAAGGCCGCGACCTGCAATGAGCAAGCCGGTCTGCTCCTCGAAACCCCGGCCGGACAGCGAATCCTGTTTGTGCAGATCGCTGGTCTGGTCGCCCGACGGATCGTGACCTATCCGGTGATCGGCGATCTTCTGCAGCGAGGCATGCGCTATGGCCTGATCCGCTTCGGCTCCCGGGTCGACGTTTATTTCCCGCACGGCAGCGAGGTTTTGGTGACCCTCGGGGCGCAGACGATTGCCGGCGAAACCGTATTGGGGACCTTACCTTGAGCGACCAGACAGCGAAAACAGACAAGCGGGAAAACCTGCGCAAAGGGGTTTATGTCCTGCCGAACCTGATCACCTCCGGCAGCCTGTTTGCCGGCTTTTATGTCATCATCGCCTCAACCGACGGCAACTTTGTGCGAGCTGCCTGGTTTATCCTGCTTTCCGCCGTTCTTGACGGCCTGGATGGCAAGGTGGCGCGCTTGACCGGGACGACCAGCAAATTCGGCATGGAGCTCGATTCGCTGGCCGATGTCATTGCTTTCGGCGTAGCTCCGGGAGTGTTGTTGTACACCTGGGCCTTGAAACCCTACGGAAAACTCGGCTGGCTGGCGGCTTTTCTCTATGTGGTCTGCGGCGCGCTGCGCCTGGCGCGTTTTAATGTCCAGGTCTCGACGGTTGAGTCAAAGCGTTTTATCGGCATGCCGATTCCTGCCGCGGCCAGTATTGTTGCCACCTGTGTGCTGCTGTTCTTCGAACTGGGCGGAACCGGGACAATCAAAAAAGTTTCCATGGTTTTGCTGGTGTTCCTGCTCGCTTACTTGATGGTCAGCAATATCAAGTATTTTTCTCTGAAGGATCCCGATCTCTTCAAGCGGCAGCCCTTCATGCTGCTGGTGGTGGCGATTATGTTGCTGATCGTCATTGTTGCCCAACCGGAAATCATGCTGTTCACCATTGGCATGGTTTATCTGGCCTCGGGCCCGGTCGGTCATTTTTATGCTCGGCGTAAAGGCAAGGGCGAAGAAGAACCGTTGCCGGACAGCTGAATCGGTATTGCCAGACAGCACCTATGTTTCTGCGGAGTGAAAATATCACGCTGATTGGATTATTGTTTTAAATCTACTTGACTCGGCGATGGTTTTCCGGTTGAATCACCTCTCAAATGTAACGGCATTGAAGAGGAGTAGTAAGTGTTCTCTTCCGTTTTAGAGAGCCGGCGGTCGCTGCAAGCCGGTACGGAAGCTCACTGAACTCGCCTTGGAGCTGCAGGGATGAAGCCGCGCATCGGTTAGTTTCTGCCGTGAGCCTGCGTAAAGGGATAACGAAGGTCTGTTGATGCACCAGCTAAAGCAGACGAACCAGGGTGGTACCGCGAAGCATTCAAGCTCTCGCCCCTGCACAGACAGGGCGGGAGCTTTTTTATTTTTCCGATCGGCGCTCTTCAGGGCCGATTGAGGCGACGAAAGGGGGTGGTTCTGTGTGGAATCTGACCTGAGTGACCTGCGGTTGGAATATTGGCCCTTTGCTATCGATAGCACCTGGAACTGCCCATTACTTTGACCGACGGGCACCACAAAGACGAGGAAAAAGCCATGAGTCAAAAAGAGAAAATCATTATTTTCGATACCACTTTGCGTGATGGTGAACAATCGCCCGGCGCGAGTATGAACATTGAAGAAAAGTTGCGCATCGCCCACCAGCTTGAAAGGCTTAATGTCGATGTCATGGAAGCGGGTTTTCCGAT
>CAMYNR010000057.1 GCA_947259715.1 uncultured Desulfuromonadales bacterium | reverse complement strand
GACCTGATCATCCAGATCCCGGATGGTAGAGAGGTCCCGCTTTTGGAAGTTGTCGAGATGCAGCCCAGCGAAGCCTTTACCTCGATCAATCGCCGCAATGGACGGCGCATCGTGAATGTTTCCATGGATGTGGAGCCCAAACGCGCTGTGAACCAGGTTATCCGCAAGCTCAACGAAGTCGAGTTGCCAGCGCTGCGGGCGGATTATCCCGGCCTCTCCTGGAGCTTCGAAGGCAGCGACGCCGAAATGCGCCGGGCCACCAACAGACTCTGGGTGGGCTATGGATTTGCCCTGTTCGCCATCTACGCCCTGCTGGCCATCGCCTTCCGCAGCTACCTGCAACCCCTGATCGTGCTCAGCGCCATTCCGTTTGGGATCATCGGAGCGGTGATCGGGCACATCCTGCTGGGCTACGATATCTCGCTGATCAGTCTGATGGGTGTGATCGCCCTCTCCGGGGTGGTGGTGAACGACTCCCTGATCATGATCTACTACGCCAACAATAAACGCCAAGAGACCAGTGCCTATGATGCGATCCATCAGGCGGGCCTGCGGCGTTTTCGTCCCATCTTCCTGACCACCGCAACCACCTTTGGCGGCCTGACCCCGATCATCCTTGAAACTTCCCTCCAGGCACAATACCTTATCCCCATGGCCATTTCGCTGGGCTTCGGCATTGTGTTCAGCACCGCAATTATCCTGGTGCTGGTTCCCGCGCTCTATTTGATCCTTGAAGATATTAAAGGAATGTTTCGCTGCGCGAGGCCTTAATCCAGGGGAAGGGGTCATATTTCGATGGGCTGTTGCTCGAACAGCAATAATCTTATGAACAGAGCGTCTATTCATCTCAGGCTTGATCGTAAAACGGAGAGCATTATGAACCGCTGGAACAGACGTGTTGGTTTTCTGATCATGCTGCTTGGCCTGCTGGCCCTGCCCCTTTCAATTCATGCCCTCCAGACACTTACCGGTCAGGCGTTGCTCGAAGCTCTCCAGGAAGGAGGGTACAACCTGTATTTCCGTCATGAGGCCACCGACTGGTCGCAGCAGGATGTGGTGCGGCAAAGGGATGATTGGCTGAGTTGCGATGGGACCAAAATTCGTCAGCTGTCTGAACAGGGTCGGCAACGCGCCAAAAGAACTGGGGAGGCTATGCGAAGCCTCAATATCCCTGTCAGCGAGGTTCTGGCCAGTCCTTATTGCCGAACCATGGACACCGCCCGGCAACTGAACCTGGGAGATGTCCAGACGACTATCGAGGTGATTAATCTGCGTGTCGCTGAATATTTCGGGGGGCGCGAAACGGTCATTGCGAGCGCCCGGAAACTCCTTGCCCGGCCGCCGGCGGATGGGAGCAACCGGATTATCGTGGCCCATGGCAATGTCGCTCGGGAGGCGACTCCGGTTTATCCCGGTGAAGGCGAAGTGGTCATTTTCAAACCGGACGGCAAGGGTCACTTTACCTTTGTCGGACGGATTTCACCAGAGCGGTGGGCTCAGCCCAGGCAGGGGAACTGAGCACCTTCGGGCTCTACTGAAGGAGGTAACGGACGATTCGGTCGTTGCCGGAATCGGCTATCCAGACCTGATTTCCCCGTACTTCAACTCCCTCGGGGGTTGTAAACGCATAATCCCCCCGCGATGCCTTGCCGTTGCCGAGCTGGAGTCTGAGTGTGCCGTCAGCGCCGATAAACTTGACCGAGTGGGTATACTTGTCGGCGGCTATCAAGGTGCCATCTTCAAGCATGTCGAGATAGCGCACCCCGCGAAAACCATACTTTTCTCGGGTCAGTTCGTCCTTGATGCTCAGTTCCGGCGAGAGCAACAGAACCCGGTCGTTCCCGGCATCGGCCAGCCAGAGATCGCCGTTGGCGGCCAGTTCCAGGTCATGTGGCGCTGAAAGCCCGGTGAGTTCCCTGATTTTTTCCCCCTGATCGAAAGCGACGACATTGTTTGACCAGGCGCCGGCCACAAAAATTTGACCATTCGGATGCGCCAGGACCCCTTCCGGCCCACGCACTGATTCGCTCAATTCACCAAGCAGAGTCGCTTGTTTATCGTGCATACGGTAAATCGTCACCCGGTTGTTGTGGGTGTCAGCAACATAAGCCAGCCCCTTGTCGTCAAAATCGATGTCATGGGTGCCGGACTGATGATCTGCGCCGAACTGTCCAAGCAAGACGAGTGACTCGGGATCAAGGATAGCGATCCGGTTATTCCCGACATCGGACACCATCAGATAGCGGCCGTCGGGAGAGAGTTTCAGATCATGGGGATTACTCAGAGGAACGGTGCTTTCCTTTTCAAAAACGGCGCTCAGGGGTTGCGCTGAAGTTGTTTGGCAGAAAAGAAAAACGCTAAGAAATGTTGTCAGCAGGAATCTCATGATGCTTTTTCGTCCGTGGACTTGCCGGCAGAAGGTTTCCGTCTATGCAAATTGGAAATCAACCATGACCCGGCCACACATTCCAGATGCCAGAAATTTGATCGTTGTTGACACAAGTATAACAGCCCAAAGACCACGCCCCAAGTAAACCGAGTTTTCGTCTCCTTTCTCTGACTGTCTCTCGATCGCATCGAAAAATAGCTCGTCTGGCGGGGGGAAACTCGCCACAATTGGTTTCTGTCTCGCATTGTCATATCTTATTTTTATCCCCTCCCCCTGCTATTCCTTCAGCATCAGCTAAAATTATTTAAAGTTTTATCTATTTGCTCGGTTTCCCAAGTTATGGAGGGTAAAAAAGCTGCCAGACCGACTCAATGGCGAGAATACCAGGGAGAAGAACATGATCCATACTTCTGAGGCACGCTGGCGCTTATTTAAGGTGTTAGCGGTTTTTGCGGTCTTGCTCATGAGCGGCTGCGCAAAACTCACCTCCATCTACCGCTCTCAATCTCTGCCGGAAAATAAGCCCCACCTGGTCAGCATCGATGCCAAGCAGCGCGTGGTGTTGAGCAATCCCGGGAAAGAGGCCCAGCAGAACTTAAACATTGTGCGCATCTGCGCCGAGCCACCTCCTGACGTGTTTACCGCCATGGCAGCGAGTCTAAGTGCCGAAGCAGCACTAACAGAATCAGCTACGCCTCAAGCAGCCTTAAAGCTGGCGACCACTCTTTCGGAAAATGCTGCCACTATCGAACGCACGCAAACGATCAATATTCTGCGGGAAGCGATGTATCGCAATTGCGAACGATACATGAGCGGCGCAATTACCGAAGAGGAATTCATCGTCCAGGCTGCGCGCGACCAGCAGCTCATTGTGCAAGTGCTGGCGGTTGAACAGATAACTGGCGTCGCCCGCGCGCAATCCACGGCACTGACAACGGTAGCCAAGGCGGCGGCCGGCGGCGTGAGTGATGCCGGATTGCAAATCCTGTCCGAGGCGAAGAAGGACCTCGAAGCCAAGCGTGCGGCAAGCGCCAAAGCAGCCGCTGAGGCCGCAGCCCTGCCCCCGCCGGGTCCGTGTAGCGCCAACCCTGTTGATGAAACGAATCTGCCAAGTGGCGTGACTGTGGACCAAGCGAAAGCCAAAACCGCCAGCTGCGCTGAGGAGATGACCGCCGCAAAACTGGCCAAAGAGGCCGAAGATTATTTTGTTCTCGTTCAACATACAGTTGCCAAACAAGGTGCGGCAAACAGCGAAACCCAGGGTAAATTGGCCAGTGCTGCACAAAACGCGTCCGAGGCCAGCACGGAAATTGCCGAAAAGGTCGTGGAGATTGTCAGGCAATACCAGTCTTTTGACGAAATTGGCATGACCTGCGTCGTGAAACTCCGCAACAACCAGGAGCTGCCTGAATATTGTAAGAAGCTCATCGAACAAATCGCCACGACCCGTGAGGCAGAGCTCGCATTAAAGATGCAGCGGATTAAATTGCGTGAGGCTCAGTTGGGATTGGAAGAAGATCGCTTGAACGCAGCGCGGGTTAAATTGTTTCTCACGGAAATGGAAGCTGAAAGCTTAAGCGGAGCTGAATCGGTCTGGAAAAAACTGGGACAAGGCGTCACGGCAGAGAATCTCAAAGAGCTAACTGACAAAGCGGGGATCGAACTCGCGGAACCGCACAGGAAGCGGCTGGAAGAAGCAGAATCAGATTTCTCTGCCTTTGCCAAGGCGTTCAAAAAATTAGCGCAAAACATCCAAGATGCGCTGAAAGAGGCTGCGGAATCGCCTTAATTAGTCTTTTCCATAGTCGCTGACAGGCACAAGGAGAGAACCATGTCCGAGATATATATCGTTTGGTCCCAGGACGCCGACAAGGCGCAAGCAAGGCTTGAGCAAATCACGGACGGCGAATCGTTTAGGGTGTTACGCAGAGGAGATTTCTCGCTAGTTCAGGCCGAGGATCTGGATCGCCAGCAATCTCTCGATAGCGGTAGCGAGCGTTACTGCATCGTTTTCGAGGTGCTGGATTGAATCAGAGGGGCCTGGTCTGGACTCACCATTTATTCAAAATCTGGCTCTATACATAGTGCCAGAATCCCCATATTTTATTGTCACCAAGCGTGGCCGATTTATTAAATTCCGGAACTCAGAGACAGATTTTCGCCAGCAGGGCAACGCCCTCTTCGATCTCTTGGTGTGTCAGGCCACCGAAACCGAGCATCAATTTCGTCGTTGCTGATTTTCCTGAGCGACAGGTCCATGTGAACGGGAACAGGTTGATCCCTTTTGATTGTGCTTTACTGAGAAGTTCTGCTTCACTGCAGATCGGGTTGTGAAGTTTCAGCATAAGGTGCAGGCCCGCTCCTTGGCCATCAATTTGTGCCAGGGAGCCGAAATGTTCGTGAATCGCCGTCAGCATAGCGTCGTGCTTCTTTTTGTAGGTGCTCCGCACACGCCGGATATGACGTTCCCAGTGCCCGTGAGCCATAAATTTACTCAGGGTGCGCTGTTCTAGTTGTGACACCGGACAGAAATAGCCCTGAAAGGTCCGACGGTATGTGGCGAGAAGCGATTGCGGCAAGACCATGTAGCTGATCCGCAAGGCAGGTGAAAGCACCTTGGAAAAGGTGCCCAGATAGATGATGTTACCGTCCGGTCGCAAGCCTTGTAATGACGGGATCGGCTTGCCAGTATAGCGAAGTTCGCTATCGTAGTCATCTTCAAGAATAAAGCGTTCGCCAGTTTCGCTCCACTCAAGGAGTTCCAGCCGATTGGCGACCGGCATCACATAACCGAGTGGCAACTGGTGAGAGGGCGTGACATAGACGATCGAGCTGCCTGTCACAGCCAGGCCATCCAGAGCGATACCGTCGGACCTTACCTTAACAGCGGCGATACGATAGTTGTGATTGCGGAAGACATTGCCTGCAAGGGGATAGCCGGGTTCTTCGACGGCAACGGTGGAGTGTTGCTCTTTCAGCAGGGTGGCGATGATGTCGATACTGTTCTGCAGCCCGGCGGTAATGACCAGCTGCTGCGGATCGCAGATAACGCCACGGGAGCGTTCAAGGTAGCTTTGCAGGGCCAAGCGCAGCTCTGCTTCGCCTTGCGGGTCGGAATATTGAGAGAGCTTTTGCGGCGCTTCACGTAAACATTCGAGCAGAAACTTCCTCCAGAGCCGGATCGGAAAGCTGGCCGGATCGAGGCGTGCCGGGTGGAAATCGTAGCGATAGCGTGGAACAGACTCAGACGGAGGCCCAGGGGCGCGGGGCTTTGTGTCCAGGGATTTCGGTGCCGCTTCCTGGTCGAGGGGACAAACGTAATAACCACTGCGTGATTTACTGTAGATATAACCTTCGGCGAGAAGTTCCTGGTAGGCCCCGTCAACCGTATTGCGGCTGATCGACAGATGGATGGCCATATCGCGAACGGACGACAATTTCGTATCCGCAGGCAGATCCCCCAGCAGAATACGCTCCCGGATCTGTTTGTACAGCTGCTTGAACAGGGGAGTCGTTGAATCATTATCGAGAAAATACATCTACTGTCCAAAGTCTGCAAAAGTCGGCTCTGGCGAAGGATACGAGCGGATTATCGCACAGAGAGACAAGAAAAGGTAATTACAACAGAAGAACAACCAATAGATTGGAGGTCATAAGAAATGATACCGGAAAAACTGCAGGAAATTATGAAGAAGGATGGTGTCGTCGCCATTGCCACTCTCGGTGAAGACGGGCAGCACATGGTTAATACCTGGAACAGCTATATCCAGGTTTCCGAGGATGATCGGCTGTTGATCCCTGCCGGCTACATGCACAAAACCGAGGCCAACGTCGCTTACAACGATCAGGTTCTGATCACTCTCGGCAGCAGCAAAGTGACTGGTCTGCATGGGGCCGGAGCCGGCTTTCTGATTAAGGGTACCGCGGAATTCATCAAGGAGGGCCCGGTCTTTGATCAGCTCAAGAAAAAATACAGTTGGTTGCGTGCAGCTCTCGCTGTGACAATCGATTCTGCCACGCAAACCTGGTAGCCTTTTGTCCTGCGGATGAATAGCCCTCATTACCAAGTTTAGGAGGTCGATCATGGATATGACAGAAAAACAATGTTGGAATCATGATTTTTGAAAGACACAAAATGTAAGCCTCCCGAGTGCAATTCTCTGCAAGCTTTTTGCCGCAGACTGCTTCGTAGCTAGTGCCCATCCGGAAAGTCCGGATGGCACAAAGTGCGTTTCTGATTTGGAAACTAGCAATTTTTTACCAGATCAAGGAAATCAAGCATTTGCGCGGAGGCGTAGTGCTTTACGCCGCACAAGCGAATGTGCTGATTGACGCCGAACTGGTGAAAAAGGGCAGTTT
>CAMYNR010000056.1:757-4961 GCA_947259715.1 uncultured Desulfuromonadales bacterium | reverse complement strand
ACTCTGGACGTCTAAAAATGGGTGAAGTCCAATATTACAATGCCCTTGCTCAAGAGTTGACCGGCAGGTTTTGGGTGGATGGAAAAACCTATGGTAACCAAGACATTCATACCATACCTCACCTCGGTGAAACCGATATGATACTGGCTGTGGGATGGAACCCGATGATGAGCCACCACACACCTCAGGCGCGCCGTGTGCTTAACAAATTTAGCAAGGACCCTGATAGACTTCTAGTTGTCGTCGACCCGCGCATTTCGGAAACTGCCAAAAGCAGTCATCGTGGTGGAACTGCACAGAATCGGCTAGAGAGATGCTGATCTGTGGTATCGTATCCTAGGTTCTGTGGACTCTTAAGGATTCCCAATCTGGCCGAAATGTGATTCAAGACTGTTTTTTTGGGAGGCAGTCTTGGGAGTTATGGAACGTTTAGTGTTGAGCGACGAGGCGTGGGAGCGGATTGCGCCTCTGATCATCGGCCGAGCCGACCAGAAAGGCTCGACGGGTCGGGACAACCGGATGTTTGTGGAAGGCGTCTTGTGGATCGTGCGAACGGGCTCGCCCTGGCGCGACCTGCCTGAGGTCTTCGGGGAGTGGAACAGCGTTTTCCGGCGCTTCAGCCGCTGGAGCCACAAGGGCGTCTGGTGGCGTATCTTCGAGGCGATGTCGGATGATCCAGACTTCGAATACCTGATCGTCGACTCCACCATCGTTCGTGCTCACCAACATGCGGCGGGGGCCAAAAAAGGGGGGCTGAAGATCAGGCCATCGGCCGTTCTCGTGGAGGCCTGAGCACTAAAATCCACATGGCCGTGCGCGGGCTCGGATGCCCTGTGCGCTTCGTCCTCACCGCCGGCCATCGGGGCGACGCGCCTCAGGCGCTCCCCCTGATCGAAGGCCTTGCAGCCAAGGTGGTGATGGCCGACACCGCCTATGACGCCAACCAATTGCGCCAGGCAATTGCTGCCAAAGGCGCTCTCGCCGTCATCCCCAATAATCCCTCGCGCGCCCTCAAGCACCCCCTGGATAAGCACCTCTATGCCCAGCGCCACCTCGTCGAATGCTGTTTCAGCAAGCTCAAGCAGTTCCGCAGGGTCGCTACGCGCTTCGAGAAAACCGCCCAAAACTATCTCGCCGTCATAACACTCGCCGCAATTGTCCTATGGCTCCGTTAAGTGTCCACAGAACCTAGCCCTCGACCCCCAAACGCTGGTGCAGAAAGATGGTGCTGAGCAGGGCCATGAGATGACTGTCAAGCGACCATCGCTGCGGCGGAGTCAGGGTATCGAGCAGGTCCGCCATCTGCCGGACCGGCACGGCATCCAGGAAGGGGATCGATTCGACGACTTTGCTCCGCAGGGTGTCCTGTAGCAAAGCGGCCATCTTGGGACACCTCTGCGGCATTGCGGGCGGGCAGAGGAAAGGATGCTTCTGCCGACGGGACACGGTGTCCGTCACCACATCCCGGACCGCCTCGCGAAGAATGTATTTCTCCGTCGTGCCGCGGATTTTCAGGCTGTCCGGCGTTCGCTGCAGGAACTCTGCGACTTCGTGGTCGAGAAACGGAACTCGGCCCTCGACGGCATGGGCCATCTCCATGCGATCGCCCAGAGTGGCGAGAACGTAGTTCGGCAGAAAGGTCTTGGCCCAGAGATAGAGCGACTGCTGAACCGCCGTGCGACCCTTGAGACGCCGGTCGACATCCAGGCCACCCAGCAGCAGTTCTGCCGGGTCCCGTGTTTCGAAGGCCGTGAAATAGTCCGCGGCATAGAATTTTTGCATATGCCCGAAACGGGCAAGCTGGGGCCGAAGAAAGGTCGGAATATGGCCGAGACGCTGCCGCATCAGGGCCGAGTCCCTGCCCGTCTGCTCGGCCAGCAATATCCCGCGCGACGCTTCGTTGCTCTGGGCCAGCGCCTCGAGGAGTCGGTCGGTTTCGGCGGCATCCCGCTCTTCTGCACCGCAAGTCAGCAGATCCTGGCGAAAGTGCGGATAGCCCGCCAGCACCTCGTCGGCGCCTTCCCCCGTGAGGACGACCTTGAAGCCGGCGTCGCGGACGGCACGGCTGAGCAGGTACTTGGCCACGCCGTGAGCGTTGATGCAGACGCCCTCCGAATGGAAGACCGCGTCGGAAAAACTGTCCGCCAGATCGTCCTGGCGCAAGGCAATGGGAACGAACTCGGCCCCAGCCAGAGCCGCCATCTCCTGCGCGATCGGGCCCTCGTCATATTCCTTGTGATCGAAGCGCAGGGTGAAGGCGCGTATCGGATCGCTGCGCAGCTGCGCCGCAAGCCCGAGGATGGCGCAGGAGTCGAGTCCGCCGCTCAAATAGCAGGCGACCGGTACGTCGGCGCGCAGCCGCAAGCGGACCGACTCCTCCAGCGTCGAACGAAAACCGTCGATAAACTCTTGATCCGACAAGGCAAAGGATTTGTCCTCGCCGGCGGGGTAATCGACATCCCAGTACTGAACAATCCGGATGCCGTCGCGATCGGCCGCCAGACAGTGGCCCGGCGGGACCGACCGGATACCCTGAAACGGCGTGCGGTCAGATCCACGCAACCCGATGCCGAAGTAGACGCTCTCCGGATCCCAGCGCGCAGGTATACCGGCGGCGAAGAGGGCCTTCATTTCCGAGGCCAGATAGAGATCGCCCTTGTGCACGCAATAGAACAGCGGCTTTACGCCGAAGCGGTCGCGGCAGGCAAAAAGCCTTTGCCTGCGCTCGTCCCAGATGGTGAAAGCGAACTCACCGCGCAGGCGATGCACGCAGTCGGCGCCGAGATCCTCATAGAGGTGCAGCGCAATCTCGCTGTCCGAGCGCGTACGAAACCGGTGGCCGTCGCGCTCCAGCGCCTGGCGCGCCCGCTCATAGTCATAGAACTCGCCGTTGACGACAATTCGAAGCTGCTCATCCTCGCTGGCGATCGGCTGCGCGCCCGTCTCCAGATCGATGATGCTGAGGCGAGTATGCCCCAAGGCGACCCGCCCATGCGGCGCCACCCAGGTTTCCTGACCGTCAGGACCCCGGTGATGTAGGCGCGCCACGGCCCGGTCCAAGGCATCCACCGAGACCGGCCCGTTGGGCGAGAAGATAGCGACGATTCCACACATGAGAACTCTCTTACCGCAAATGCCTTAATTTTGACGATGCGGCAAAGTGAGCAGCACCAATCCCTCTGGCGGCCAGCGCAAGGGGTGAAGCTCACCGCTTGAAGGTTTCTACTGCCTGGAAGATGCGCACGGATGTGGTCAGCCAGCAGAGGCCGCCGAAGATCCAGGCGAACCAGGCAAAGAGATCCGGGAAGAGGCAGATCGCCACGAAGAGGCCGATGGTCTCGCTGCCTTCGGTGAGGCCGCCGAGGTAGTAGATCGATTTGGGGCCGCGTGCCGCCGAGGTGATGCCGCGCTTGGCGGCCAGGGTCGCGAAGGCGAGGAAGCTGACGCCGGTGCCGACGAAGCTGAAGATCAGGAAAGCGGCGGGCAGCGCCTCGTCGGGCCTGCCAACGGCAAAGAAAAACACGACGCCGGAATAAAACAGGAAATCCAGGACGATATCGAGATAGCCGCCGAGATCGGTGATGCGGCCGTGCCGCGCCACCGCCCCGTCCAGGCCGTCGGCCAGGCGGTTCAGCAGGATGAGTGCCAGCGCGCCCCAATAGTTGCCCAGCGCCAACAAGACCCAGGCGCCGATGCCGACGCCGAACCCGGTCCAGGTGATGCTGTTGGCGGTGATGCCGAGACGCGCCATGCGCCGCCCGATCCGGTCGAGCGGCGGGTCGATGAACTGACGGAGGCGCGCGTCAAGCATGCCTCCCCTTACCCTGTTGCGCGCCGTAGCGCCAGAGGGCCCGGCTCAGCCGGCTTCAACGTAGCGGCCAAGACGCACCGCCGAGGCGCCGGCATTGAGGCGCCGCGAAGGCATGATAAGAACGCAGTCGTCGTAAGGCGTCGTGACCGGCATCTTGCCGTCGTAGGCGATCGTACTGCCCGCCTTGGGGATCACCTCGAGGCCTCGGTAATCCTCGACGAAACGGAACTCTCCGCTCTCGATGGTGATCGGTCCGGTCACCTCGATGAAGCGCTGCTTCGGCAAGACCGCCCCTTCCAGGCCCGCCGCCGCCCAGTCGGGATCGACGGTTCCGTCGACCAGCAGGAATCGAAGTGCCGTCTGGATCGCCAGCGGACCGGCGGCGGCTTCCCA
>CAMYNR010000056.1:0-735 GCA_947259715.1 uncultured Desulfuromonadales bacterium | reverse complement strand
TTCTTGGGGCTGTCGGCCTCGGCAAAGCCCTCATAGTCGCGCATGCGCTTGCCGGCGGCATGGCCGGCGTCGGTCACCACGATTTCCGGCAGGCCGACGGCGCGGGCCAGGTCGCGCCCCTTGGCCAGCGGTCCGGCCATCATCAGCGGCGGCGTCTTTTCCTGCATGGAATGAATGTCGAGCAGGAAGTCGACATCATCGATGTAGGGCCGCACTGTCCGGGCGCGGCGCAGCTCGGCGGAGTCCCTTGCCGGGTCGTCCAGCGCCTGGGCGGTCCAGAGCCGGTTGAAGTCCTCGTCGACGAAACGCGAGGCCGTCGGGTTGGCGGGATCGAAGCTGAGGTAAGCCTCGGTGTTCATGAAGCCGAGCGAGAGCTTGCCCTTGAGCGGGCGGACGTCATGGCGGAACAGCCAGTCCAGCGCGATGGCGCCGCAGACTTCGTTGCCGTGCACGACGGCGGTGATCATCACATGCGGACCCGGCTTGCCGCTGTCGAAGCAGGTGAAATACTCGATGCCGGTATTGCCCGCCTTGTAAGGCGCGATATCGGGGGCGGTCAGTTCAATGGGGTAGTTTTCCTGCGGCATCAGTCGTCTCCCTGCTGAGCCAGTTTCTCATGAGATTCGTTTGCTGCTTCCGCGCTCTGCCACTCTGCTTCGCGGTCCAGCGGGAACAGTCCGCTTGGCGCATGGCGGTAGGGCAGCTGCGTCAGCTCGGCCGTGCCCCAGTCGGGTG
>CAMYNR010000055.1 GCA_947259715.1 uncultured Desulfuromonadales bacterium | reverse complement strand
GCTTTGAGTACGGCTGCTTTGGCACTATTGACCGAGGCGTCGAAAAGAGCCTGATCCAGAACGGCTAAAATTTGCCCCTTTTTGACCTGATCATTGTAATCGATCAGCAGCTTTTCAATCGTTCCGGAAACCTGAGTGCCGATTTCCACCGTTTCCACGGCAGCGAGAGTGCCGGTGCTGGAGACGATGATCTCAAGGTCTCCCCGGCCCAGCTGGGTGAACTTGAATAGGGGAGGCGCCCCTGGCGGCCTTTGCTGTGCCATGGCCCACCAGGCAACAATCACCAGGGCCAGAGCCCCGATAAGCGCGATCCCGGTTTTGATCACTCGTGAGGTGTTTCGAACCTTCATTTTAGTTTGTCTCCAGTTCCAGGGCAGCGAGAAGCGGCTCCATGTTCCCAAGATAGTAGGCAATCGCAACCTCTTGAGTTACCAGGGCGTATTTGACCAGTACAAGCCAAGAAGCACCTGGAAAAGGATTGCGGCAAGGACCGGCAGGGTTTTGACGACCGGTGTTTTCTTCCATTTCATTATTTTCCTTCTTTCTTCCCGGCCGACAAGACCGAGAGCATCCGGTCCCAGTCACCCTGATAAAAGGCGAGCGCAATCCCCTGGGTCAACCGGTTGTATCGGGCCCTTATCAGGTCGGAGGCGGCTGCCACATACTGGGCGCGGGCCTGAGTGAGTTCCACCAGGGTAGAGGTGCCGACCCGGTAGCGCTCCTCCAGTGCCTCAAGTGCCTGACGGGCATAGATCAGCATGTTTTCGGCGACCCCGACCTGCTTTTGCGCAGTGCGATAATCCTGAAGGGCCTGACCGACTTCGAGGTCAACCTGCAGGTTCAGTTGCTCTAGCTCCAATTGCTCGTCACGCTGCTGAATCCGAGCCTGGGCGACCTCGTTACGGGTCAGGAATCGATCGAAGATGGGAATCGACAGGGCGATTCCGATGGTGGCGTTGGTGTTGTCGTCCATGAACTGATCGGAGAAATGCATCTCATCGTCGAGGCTGCTGTAATCCGAGGCCAGGTTCGCAAACAGATCTATTTGGGGCCAGTACCCAGCCTGGGCTTGGTGGACCTGCTCGGTTGCCGCCTCGATCAGTTGCTGCTGGGCTTTGACATCGGGGCGGTTCGCCTGGGCTTGGGGGGCCGGATTTTCCTGGTCGTAATCTCCCTGCGCCAGTTCCCAGCTCTCAATTTCCGGTGCGGCGACCCGGTAGTTTACCGTCGGTGCCAGCCCCATGGTTTGCATCAGTTGCAGCTTGGCGACCTCGAGGTTGCGCCTCGCCACCAGCAGGTCGAGTTCGGTCTGGCTGGTTTCCGCCTGTTGCTGAAAAAGATCGCTGATGGGACGATTGCCCGCCTCGTAGAAGGCCTCGATGCGCTCCAACTGGCTGCGGTTCTCCACCAGGTTTTTCTCTTCGACGCCGATCAGCTCCCGGTTGGTGAGCACCTCGATGAACATCGAGATGGTCTCGAATACCAGCTCCTGCTCCGATCGGGAAAGACTGTCCCGCTCGGCCGCCCGTTCCAGTTTGGCGCCTTTGAGCGCGGCGACGTCGCCGAAGCCGTTGAACAGATTGACGGTTGAGGAGAGTGCGGCGTTGAGCGTCTCGAAGTTCCGATCCTCGGCCTGCCCCGTGGCCTGATCCACCGCCTGGTCGAAGCGTTGCGAGCCGGTGGCGGTGAATTCAAGGTCCGGGTAGAAATCGGCCTGCCGCTGCAAAGCGCTCAGCTCAGCCGACTCCACCAGGTTGGCCTGCTGTTTCAGCCCGGGATTGGCCTTCAGGGCGATCGCCACGGCCTGATCGAGGGAAAGAATGTCTTCACCTGAGGGGGTGGCAAAGGCCTCACCCTGTACGACAAGCAGCGGCAGGAATAAGACGGCTAATTGAAGGATGGCTCTGAAAGGCCTCTTCAATATCGTGTGCATGGTTGTGTTTCCTTTTTCCGGCCTCGAAACGAGTCTCGGGAACAGCTGCTCCCGGGGCCGGTTCGGGGATGGATTTGTCTGACTCTCCAGTATTTGAATAATCCTTCTCGTTGCATTGCGTTGGAAAGCACGTTAACTATGGAATATGGAAGAAATAAGGAAGAAAAGTGGATATTGGGCGACGAGGGGAACGCTGGTCATTTTTCAGGTAACGCCTGTGGTATGAAATCAGCGAAAGCTTCATATTTCTTCCACATTTGGGTTCTATGCTGTATTTGTGTTGAGGTTCAACGCTCCGCAGAAAGATATGGTAGGAGGCTGGCCGACAGGGAAACAAAGAAAAAGCGGGTGATTTTATCATCAGGCCCACCATTAGAGGTGGCAAATAACAATGAGGCCCATGTGAACTTAAAAATAAAACACAAACTCTTCTTCACCCTGTTGTTGACCAGCGTTGTGGTTTCGGCCGGTATGTTTCTGTTCATGCAATGGAGTTTCGACCGTGGTTTTCTTAACTACGTCAACAGCCAGGAGATGCGGGCACTGGATCAACTCTCAGAGCGACTCGTGGCAGGTTACGCCAGACAAGGGAACTGGGGATTTATAGAGAGGAACCCTTTTCTCTGGGAGCAATTGCTGCGGGCTGCCGAAAAAGAGATTGAGCAACCGGAACCACGAGCAGAACAGAGGGGCAAACAACCCGCCGGACCGCCGCCAAAAAGAGGGCCGCGGGCTGCTCTCTATGATGCGGACAAACAAAGCATCTTTGGGCCTCCAGCAGATGAGCATCACCTTCAGCTTCAGCCGCTGCGTTACCAGGAGAGCATCATCGGCTATCTGGCGCTCGTCCCGTTACGGGAGTTAGCCGATGCCGGTGACCTGCTGTTTGTGGAACAGCAGACCGAATCCTTTGCCCTGGTCGCGCTGGGCATGGCCGGGCTCTCGCTGCTGCTCTCCTTTCCGTTGACCATCCACCTTCTACGGCCGATCAAAGAACTGGCCTCGGGGACCCGCAAACTGATTGCTGGGCACTTCAATGCCCGCATTCCAATCACCACCAAGGATGAGCTGGGTCAGCTTTCCGGCGATTTCAACATGTTGGCGATGACGTTGGAGAAGAACGAACAGGCCCGGCGACAATGGGTCGCCGATATTTCCCACGAGCTGCGCACGCCACTGGCCGTACTGCGCGGGGATATCGAAGCGCTGCAGGATGGCATCCGCCAGCCCGGGTCCCAGACCTTTGAAGCGTTGCACAGTGAAGTGATGCACCTGGGGAGGCTGGTCAACGACCTCTACGAGCTCTCCATGTCCGATATCGGAGCGCTCAACTATAAAAAAGTGACTGTCGATCCCATCGGGATCTTAAGGGGCACACTGGAGGCGTTCGAGAATCGTTTTGCCGAAAAAAACCTGCGGTTGGGTTCGAAGTTGCCGATAGATTTCACGGTTTCGATGCTGGCCGACCCGGACAGACTGCAACAGCTGTTCACCAACCTGCTGGAAAACAGTCTGCGCTACACGGACGCACCGGGGCAACTGAAGGTCCGGATGGTGACTGAGAAGGGGGGACTCTTTGTCTTCTTTGAGGATTCGCCACCCGGGGTCTCGGCTGAGCAACGGGCCATGTTGTTTGACCGTCTGTACCGGGTCGAAACCTCCCGCAATCGGACCAATGGCGGTGCCGGGCTGGGGTTGGCGATCTGCAGGAATATCGTCGAGGCGCACCAGGGTGATATAAATGTGGATGAATCGGAGCTCGGTGGGCTGAAAATCACCATCAGGTTCCCACTGCCGGCATGAGGACGCAAAGATGAAACAGACGATATTGATCGTTGAGGACGAACCGCGGTTGGCCGAACTGCACCGCGATTACCTGCAGCAATCCGGTTATGCCACCGAATGGCTTGCCGACGGCATGCAGGTTGTCGATTGGGTCAGAGAACAGTCCCCCGCCCTGGTGCTGCTCGACCTGATGCTGCCGAACAAAGACGGTCTGGAGATCTGCAAGGAGATTCGCAGCTTCTCCGATATGCCGATCATCATGGTCACCGCCCGTGTCGAGGAGATCGACCGGCTGCTGGGGCTGGAGCTGGGGGCCGATGATTATATCTGCAAACCGTTCAGCCCGCGCGAGGTTGTGGCCCGGGTCAAGACTGTTCTGCGCCGCAGCGCTCCAAAGCCACGGGAAGACGCGCAAGAAATTTTACGTCTTGACGAGGAAAGCTATCAGGCGACCCTGCAGGGGAAAAAGCTCGAGCTGACCGCCGTCGAGTTCAAGTTGTTGAGTATTCTCGCCCAGAAGCCTGGACGGATTTATTCGCGCGATCAGTTGATGGATCTGCTCTACAGCGACCAGC
>CAMYNR010000054.1 GCA_947259715.1 uncultured Desulfuromonadales bacterium | reverse complement strand
CTGCTGTCAGTTGAGCGTAACTCAGCGTCGCGGCACCACTCAACCTGCCTGATGCTGCATAGGCCGGCGAGCTGAGCAGCAGCAAAACCAGACAGTATGTACAGAGCCTTAGAATCATTCAGTTTTCTCAGCTTTCCTCAACCCAAGGAAAAGCGATTTTGAAAAAATGGGGGAGCGAGCCTATCCCACTCCCCCCTGCAGCATTTTCACCCTAGATGCTTATTTTTGATGACAGCTGGTGCACAGTGCGGAACTTGCATTCGACACCCTCAAAAAAGGTGTATTGGTATCATTGTGAACATCATGACAAGAAGAACACCACATCTGGTCATTAGTGCCGCCAAAAGAAAGGGCACCAGCCATGCCCGGCACAGCCTCTACCGTGGCTTTTGCCTCAAGCTCCCCGTCGGCAGTGACGAGGGTATTATCGTAAACAAATCCAATCGGGTGGTCATTGCTCAGATCGGTTCCCAGGTTTGCAGTTCCGGAAATATTGCCTGAGTTCCCGGCACTCGCATTCCAGGTCAATGTGCCAACATTATTCGGCGGATTGACCAGAGCAGCTGTCATACTGCTGCCATCATGACAACTCAGACACAGTACCGCATCGGTAGAGTCGTAGTTGACCGGGAGAGTGGCGTTGATGGTCCCGTTCGGATTCCCGTAAACATCCGTTATTCCTGAAGGATTGGTCCGGTTCCATAGTGGACCAGCCGTACTCGCTTCGTGCGGAGTATGGCAATAGACACAGATTTCGGCCGAGTCGGCACCATAATCTGTCCCTGAGGCAGATGACAGGTCATGTGCCGTCCCCGAAACGGCGGCCAACGCAGGCGCCGCAAACAGCGCTACACCTACCAAGAGTACTGGAACCATTTTCAAGCTTTTCATGTTACCTCCAATTGTTAAATAGTTAAGGTGCCTTACCACCTGGGTTGATGAATGAGTCATCCACGATAACTCTGTGACAGAGGTTGCTCCTCGCCCTTTCGCCTCCTCAAAACTTGCAAGCAACATGCCCAGAATTAAACTATCCAAATATGTGTTTTTTAATAATTATTCTTTCAACTTTTTTTCCGCTCAGGTTTTTCACTGACCTTTTCCGCCCTTTAACGAAAGTCCCCTATTCAACCTACTCAGCTTGTTTCTTGACCTTTGTCATATGTTCGAGCAAACGCTCTTTGTCTTCTGCGGTATAGGGATTGGTCTGAAGGTAGCGCTCACTCATGTATTGCCAAACGGCAAAGCGACGGCCCAAGGCTTCAGAGATGTAAATCTGGTCGAGCTGATCAATAAAAATCGACCGTGGAGCAAGAAACCCGAACTGGCTGATCGATGGCTTGCCGTCACCAAGCTCCAGCAATAACTCTCCTTGGTCAGTAAAGATATTCACTATTGAGCGCCGGCCATCGACAACATAGACGTGCCCCTCGCTGTCAAAAGCCAAATCCTTTGGGGTCGCGAAGCCACCACCGTTGTCGTTGCGCCTGCCAAAGGCATATTTAAATTTCCCTGAAGGATCGAAGACCTGGATGCGTGCATTAAACATATCGACGACAAATAGGAGCCCTTTAGGTGAAAATCCCAGCCCTTGTGGCGCAAAGAACTGCCCCTCTTTGTTTCCGACTTCACCAAAGGAAAACAGCTGCTTTCCTGACAGATCAAAAACCACAATTGCGTTTTTGCGAGAATCAGAAACATAAACGCGACCCAACTCGTCATTCACAGCCAGGTAAGCGGGCTTTTCTAAATCATCTTTACCAAAAGCCAATATGGGGGTCTTATTTTGATCAAAAACAAGGATCTGCCCCCTTTCTCCATCAGCGACATAGAGGTTTTTCTTGCTATCCATGGCCAACCCCAAGGGAGCAACAAAACCGGAGAGGGGCGACAAACTATCTACTGTTCCCTGATTAAAATCGTAAATAAGCACATCTTTTCGGTGAATATCAGAGACATATACGCGCCCTGCACCATCTGCAACGATTCCGATCGGAGTTGAAAACCTCCCATTGGCAGTGCCGCCCAAAAATCCTTCCAAGACCTCTCTTCCAGTCCCCTTTTTGATATCATCCTGCGAAAAATAGACCCCCTTCCACTCAAGTTTCGGCTCTTCCGGTGGCGGAGGCCAAACAAAACGGGGGGCACTTGTTTTCCCCACACAGCCGGATAAAAGCATCAGGCAGACAAATAAAACCGCCAATAAATGTATTTTTTTCACAACCGATCCCTTTCTTTAGGTCTAGTTATTTCTGATGACAAATTTGACAAAGTTGCATCCTGGTTTTCACGCCACGTTGGAAAAAATACGGAGAATTACCACCGTGTGGATTATGACATCCCGTGCAGTTCAATTCGCGTGAGCGACTCAGGTCTTTGACGCCGCTCAAAGGATGGGCCTTGCCGCCAATGCCACGAAGAACATGGCTGCCACTGTTCATCCCCTCGTGACAGCCCAGACAGAGATCATTCACCGCTGCCACCAGCTGCCCCTCATGGGGGGAGGCGTGGGAATCGTGACAAAGGTTGCACATGCCGACCGCAACCGGCCCGTGGACATATTTGCTCTGCTGATAGGTTTCGACGATATCCTGGTGGCACTCGTTGCAGAGATCAGCGTGAATCTTTCGCTCGCGAAAGCGCCCCTTTTCATTCTGCACATCGTGACAATAGCCACACTGGTAGGCACCCGCCGGACCGTGCACCCACTCGTTGCGGAACATGCCGCGGTGGCAGGTGGTGCAGGGGTTTTCGGCCGGACTGGCAATATCGAGCTGTTCTTGAGTCGGACTCAGATCATGGCAGGCGACACAGGCGGCTTCATGCTCGGGCTGATGCATGGTGTAGGCTTGATAACCTTCAGGCGGCGGCCGATTGGCTTTGGCCTGGTAATAAAACATGCTGCGCGCTTCAGCAACCTTTTCACCTTGCCGGTAGCCGGTCACCCTGATGCGGTTTTGCCCGGGGTCGAAAAATGGCTCGACAATCAGCAGGTCCTGAAACAGAGCCCGGTATTCCTCCCCGGAAATATCGATCAGATCGCTTGCCACACCACCGATCTCAAGCACCAGACCATCCACCCCCTCGCCGGCCTTTATCACCAGGGCGTCCGACCTGGTGACATAGCTGCCATTGACCGGATAGAGGATCTCCAGCGCTGCGGCAGGCAGGCCCAGAGCCAGCAGAATGATCAGGCTGGCAACAGATTGATAAAGCCATTTCGGCATCTTCATCCTTCTCTCCCCACCCACTTAGCGTAACTTTTCATGCCGATATGCGTCCCCGGCGCGAATCGGGTTTTTCTGCAGATAGGCCTCACTTAAATACTGAAAACGATGGACGATGCGACTGAGAGAATCAACGATCCAGATCGCACCATCCTCATCGGCCTCGATCCCTTGCGGGAAATCGAGGCCACCGGGGTGCACCCCGCCGCTGAACACCGAGCGCCCGCCGATGGTCAGCAGATAGTTTCCCTGCAGATCAAACACAACAAAGCGGTGCGCCTGGCTGTCGCTGACGTAGACGTGGCCGAAGCCGTCGACGGCAAGCGCTTTGGGCAGACGAAATGAGCCCAGCGCGGTGCCACGCTCGCCGAACTGGCGGATAAACTCTCCACCGGTTGTCATGACCTGAACCCGCGCATTCAGGGAATCGAGGACGACCAGCTGACCGTTGGGGGCCAGATCGACATCCAGCGGGTAATTGAACTCCACCGGTCCTTCGCCGCGCCGACCGATCCGCTCCAGTAAACGGCCATCAGCGGAATAGACCACCAGCTGATGATTGGCGGTATCAACGACGTAGAGTCGCTGAGCCTGACGGTCGAAGACCATTCCGTTGGGCCGATTCAACTCACCCTTGCCGAACTCCTGAACCACTGTCTCAGCAGCGTTAAAACGGAAGATACTGCCGGTCGCGGTATCGGAAACGTAACCGCCCCCCTGGCCATCCAGGGCGACCCCCATCGGGGTGGGGAAAAAATAGGCGTCGCCGTCGCTATCCACCAGCGTGCGCACCTCCCCTCGCTGCAGATCGCAGATCAGCACCTGGCGCTTGCCGTTGTCAGCGACAAAAAAGGTCCCCCCACCGGTCGAGTCGATTCCCCGCGGTGCGGCAAACAGCGGCAGGCCGGCTTCCACGCCGAACACGGCTTGTGAAAAAGCGCTCTCTTGCGGCTTCACATCAAGATCCGACCGGTAGAAGTCCAGGTACTCGATCTTCGGATCGAAAGAACCGATCGGCCAAAAGAAACGCTTGCCCTGCTCGGGGGCTTTTCCGGCGCAGGCGGGCAAAATGGCCAGCAAGCAAATGAGAATAAAGTTGCTGAGTTTCATTTCTCTTCTGTGGCTCTCAAGCTAGTCATTGGGAAACGGTTGGGAGCGGTCATAGGTTTTCGGTTTATGGCAGCCGACGGTGCAGGTGGCCCCATCGACACCTTTTTGCAGATTGATCGGGATCTCCCAGCGGCCGAAACCGGGAATGCGGCTTTTTACCAGTTTCATCTGGTCGGCGCCATGCACCCCGTGGCAGGTTTTGCAGACCCGCCCCTTGGTCGCTTTATTGACATGGAGAAAGTGAAGATTGCGATCACCATTGCGAAACCCGGTCAATTCTGAGGTGCGCTCGTAAATAAACGCCCGGCTGTCGTGACAGGTGAAACAGAGTTGAAAATCGTCGACATCGAACCCGGTGTAAAACGGTTTGGGATAATTGGCTTTAAGCAAGCTGAAATACTCTGCGCCATGCGGGTCGTGACAGCCCCAGCAGGTCCCTTGAGCGACCGGTTCGTGCTGGCTGCTGGAGAGGGCGATAAACTTTCCCATCGGCTCATGGCAGCTGACGCAAAAGACTTCCTGGCGGGTCTGAAACATGCGGCGATAGCCGGTCCCGTGCGGGTCATGGCAGGCGATGCAACCACCATCCATCGCCCCGTGCTGAACCTCTGCTTCCTGAGTGTGTTCAGCAATTTCGGCATGACAACCGGCACAAAAATCGGTTCCTTCGCGCGGGAGGAGCTCAGGATACCTGGCGGTATGCGGATCGTGGCAGACGGTGCAGCCATCCGTCTCAAGGATGGGGTGGAGGTTGTCCATCTTTTCCAGCGGCCGCTTGCTGGTATGACACTTCAAACACAACTTGACCAGGGGCTTAACCAGCTGGGAGGGGTTTTCGCTGCCGTGAACATCATGGCAATAGGTACAGCGGCCCATTTTGACCGGCTCATGATCACGCCCATCTCCGAGCATGCTGTCATGGCACTGAGCACAAAGATCTGCACCGGTAGCGATCAGACGAAAGTCGCCCTTCCCCGGCGGCTGATGCGAGCCAATCGCTTCATGGCAGCTGGTGCAATTTTCGACAACAGGGGTATGGGTATAGGTCGCGCTGGTATAGGTCGGATGGCAGTCCGTCGTGACACAGCCGTCTGCGGCGTCGGCAGCGGTCCCGCAGGCCAGCAGCAAGCCGATGAAAAATATTATTGAGTTGCGCGGCATCAAGAACCTCCTGGCTCAATTATATATTTTTGATGAGCCAGGGCTAACTATACAGAATATTTTCGCTGGATGCCAGATTTTAAATAAAAAAAAGCCAACCTGGAAAACCAGGTTGGCTCAATGAATCTACAAAATCAGAAATAATTTATTTGACGTGGCAGCCTTTACACTTGACCGGTGCATTGCCACCGGCTTCTTTGTGGCAGTCTTTGCACAGCTTGTGGAAGACCTTCTTGGCTGCTGGGGCATCAGCATTGCCGCCGTGGCAGCTGTGGCAGTTCGGCTCTTCGACACCGTTGTGGTGGCAGACGGTGCAGTCAGCTTCAATGCCCTGGTGCTTTTCATGAGTAAAAGCGATATTTCCCATTTTTGCCGACAGGGAAATTTCGGCCGGGCCGTTGTCGGCAAGCGCGACAAAAGCAGAACCAGCAACCAGTGCAGCAACAACCATCAATACGAGCATCTTCTTCATTTGCGTTCCTCCCTTAGGAATAATAATGAACCTGCGACCGAAGCCAAATTTAATCACAATTTACTCAAGAGTCAACCCTAAAAGTGTATATTGTATACAATCTCGCAGCCCCCCCTAGGCAAGCCCGTCCGCCGCAAGTTTCTCCTGCACTTTGGCCGATTTTTTGACCACCCCGGAGGCCATATCGCGCTTGAACTCAACCAGCCGATCAGCAACCTGCTCATCAGCGGTGGCGAGGATCTGCGCTGCATAAATTCCGGCATTCCGTGCTCCGGCCGGCCCGATAGCCATCGTCGCAACCGGGATACCGGCGGGCATCTGCACCATCGCCAGCAGCGCATCGAGCCCCTGCAGCGAAGTCGCATCGATCGGCACGGCGATAACCGGCAAGGTGGTTTCAGCGGCCACGACGCCGGCGAGATGAGCAGCGGCGCCAGCACCGGCGATCAACACCTTAATGCCATTGCCTTTCGCCTCGCTGACATATTTGGCGGTCCGCTCCGGGGTCCGGTGGGCGCTGGAGACGATCATTTCAAAAGGAATCTCAAACTGCTTGAGAACCTTCGCCGCCTCCGCCATCACCGCATAATCGTTGTCACTGCCCATCAAAATCCCAACCAAGGGCTTTTTTTCTGCCATGTCCATAACTCCTTTTATTATTTAGTTTGCTATTTTTAGGCACGATTCAGCGCACGAGCGCCAATATCTTTACGGAAATGCACCTGATCCCAGGAAATGACGGCAACCCCCTGATAAGCCTTTTCAATAGCCTCTTTGACATGATCACCAAGACCGGTCACGCCGAGCACCCTGCCACCATTGTTGACGACCTGGCCCTCTTGCAGACTGGTCCCGGCATGGAAAACCATCAGATCGTCAATCTGCGCTGCGTCATTCAGGCCGGATATTGGCAGCCCCTTTTTGAAAGAGCCTGGATAGCCGCCACTCGCCATAACGACACAGACCGCCGCTTTGTCATGCCATTCGATGGCCTCCTGCTGCAGTTCACCACGAGCACAGGCCTGCAAAACCGGCACGATATCCGACTTCATCCGCATCAGCAGCGGCTGAGCTTCAGGATCACCGAAACGGGCATTGAATTCCACCACCCGCGGTTTGCCGTCTTTGATCATCAAACCAACATAGAGGATACCGCTGTAGGGGCAGCCATCAGCCGCCATCCCGGCAATGGTCGGCTTGACGATGGAGTCGACAATCTCGTCATGCAGATCCGCGGTCACCACCGGCGCCGGCGAATACGCCCCCATGCCGCCGGTATTCGGCCCCTGATCGCCATCATCGACCCGTTTGTGGTCCTGGGAAGAGGCCAGCGGCAGAATATTCTTACCATCGGTAAAAGCAAAGAAAGACGCCTCTTCACCGTCCATAAACTCTTCGATCACCACGCTTGCGCCGGCGGAACCGAACACCTGATCGAGCATGATATCGTCAACTGCGGCGATCGCCTGTTCCTCGGTGGTCGCGACAATCACGCCTTTGCCTGCCGCCAGTCCGTCAGCCTTGACGACGATCGGGGCGCCCTGCTCCTTGATGTAAGCAACTGCGTCGGCGTGCTCGGTGAAGCTCTGATAAGCTGCTGTCGGTATCTGATATTTTGCCATCAGGTTCTTCGAGAAGCTCTTGCTCCCCTCGATCTGCGCCGCCGCCTGGTTCGGCCCGAAAATCTCCAGCCCGGCCGCCTGGAAGGCATCAACGATCCCCATAGTCAGGGGTACTTCCGGCCCGACCACGGTCAGATCGATCTGCTCCGCCTGAGCGAACTCGCACAAGGTCTCAATTTCATCGGCCGCAATATTGACGCATTCCGCCAACTCGGCGATGCCGGGATTGCCCGGCGCACAGTAGAGGGTCTCGACCAGCGGCGACTGGGCGATCTTCCAACAGAGGGCATGTTCGCGGCCGCCACCACCGACGACTAAAATTTTCATCTTTCCATCTCCTTTATTTCCACAAAAGGCACAGAGGAAATATCTGTAGGGGCAGACCCCTGTGTCTGCCCTCTCTGCAAAATCGAACCAGGGCGAACACATAGGTTCGCCCCGACAAATCGATTAATGGCGGAAGTGTCTCATTCCCGTAAAGATCATCGCAATTCCCGCCTCATCGGCCGCAGCGATCACCTCTTCATCACGGATCGAGCCGCCCGGCTGAATAACAGCGGTAATGCCAACGGCGGCCGCGTTATCGATTCCATCCCGGAAGGGGAAGAAAGCATCCGAGGCCATCGCCGCACCTTTGACTTCAAGGCCAGCATGTTCAGCCTTGATGGCGGCGATCCGCGCCGAGTTGACCCGACTCATCTGGCCGGCACCGACGCCAATGGTCATGCCATCCTTGCCATAGACAATTGCGTTCGACTTGACAAACTTGGCGACCCGCCAGGCGAACTCCAGATCCTCACGCTCCTTGGCGGTCGGCACCCGCTTGGTAACCACCTGCAGATCGGCGCTGAGCAGCAGGTCGCTATCCTGAACCAGCAGACCGCCGTTGACCCGCTTGAAGTCATAGCGCTGGGCCGTTTCCGCCGGCCACTCGCCGCACTCGAGCAGACGAACGTTCTTCTTCGCCGCAACCACCTCCAATGCCGCAGCTGAAACCTTAGGTGCGATAATGACCTCCACGAACTGTTTGTCGCAGATCGCTTTGGCGGTTTCACCATCCAGTTCGCGATTAAAGGCGATAATGCCACCGAATGCCGACTCCGGATCGGTCGAAAAGGCCCGCTGATAGGCTTCCAGGAGATTGGCGCCCAGGGCAACGCCACAGGGGTTGGCGTGCTTGACAATGACACAGGCCGGCCCCTCGCTGAACTGCTTGACGCACTCCAGGGCAGCATCGGTATCGGCGATATTGTTGTAGGAGAGCTCTTTGCCCTGCAGCTGCTTGGCGGTGGAAATCGATGCTTCGGTAATATTTTTTTCAACGTAGAAGGCGGCCTTCTGATGGGGATTTTCACCGTAGCGCATCCCTTGCGCCTTCTGGTACTGCAGGGTCAGGCTTGGACCAAAGTCGGCGTGCTCTTCAGCGGTCTTTTTACCCAGCCAGTTGGAGATGGCGCCATCGTAGGCGGCGGTATGCTGATAGACTTTGACGGCCAGGGTAAAATTGGTCTCGACGGAGATTTCGCCGCTGTTCTGCTTCATCTCGGCGAGGACTGTTTCGTAATCGCTCGGATCGACCAAAACGGTGACAAACTTGTTATTCTTGGCCGCGCTGCGGAGCATGGTCGGGCCACCGATATCGATATTTTCGATAGCATCCACGAGGCTGCAGCCGGGCTTGGCGACCGTCTCCTCAAAGGGGTAGAGGTTGACGACAACCATATCGATCGGCTCAATGTCATGCTTGGCCATAGCATCGACATGCTCCGGATTGTCACGCAGACCGAGCAGCGCTCCGTGAACTTTTGGGTGCAGGGTCTTGACCCGCCCGTCCATCATCTCCGGGAATCCGGTGTAATCGGAAACGTCCATCACCGGAATGCCCGCTTCGCGGATCATCCTGGCGGTTCCGCCGGTCGAAAGAAGTTCGACGCCGAAGCTGTTCAGCTCCCGGGCCAGATCAAGAATTCCGGTTTTATCCGAAACCGAAATCAATGCACGCTTGATCGCTGCCATAATGTTTTGGTCCTTTCTGCTTAACCACAATAAAGAAATGTTTCTGAAACGCGGAATGTATACTTACAGGTTCTGAAAAAACGAAGAAAGGACAGTCAAACGACTGTCCAATCATACTTATACTCTTTAGTTTATCCGGTTCTGGGAAAAATCAAGCGCAGTCAGAAAGGCTTTTTCAAAGGCCGGCGTCCCGGAAAGGGGAAAAGCCTTGACCTGTCTCGCCAATTCTTCAGCGCAGTCTTGACCATCATCGCGGCTCAGTACCGCCAGAGTTCCGGAAAGCACCCCTCCGGGCAGAAAACGGCACTTTTCTAGCACGTTTTCCGGCACCATGGCAACCCCTTTCAGGGCCTCGCTCGGCAGGTTCCCGCCCAAGGCGCCGGCGATTCGTACTGCCTGCAACTGCCCTGGGTGTAGCCCGGCTCTGTCCAGCAGGCAGGCCACCCCAGCCTTTACGGCCCCCTTGGCCAACTGGAAGGCCCGCACATCGGCCTGGCTAATGTCCAGACTGCGGCTGGCATCACGGTATAGCCGCAATACCGCCCCATGCTCGGCCTCAGCCAGGTAGCGGCTTAAATTATCGGCAACCTCGCCGGCCAAACGGATTCGGCCATCGCTGGCCACCAGCCCCGCCTGCAGGGCGCAGCTCAGGGCATGGAAGAAACCGCTGCCGCAAAACCCCTGCGGAAGCAGATTGTCGACGACCTGCAGCTGCAAACGATCCGCGCTCAGGCGGACCCCGGTCACCGCAGCGGGTCCGTAGTTCATGCCACAGCTGAGATTGCCGGCTTCAAAAGCCGGCCCGGCGGCAACTGAAGTTGCCAGCCAGCTTTGCCCATCCCAGAGAGCCAACTCGGCGTTGGTGCCGAGATCGAGGTACAGGGTCGGCCCGGCTTCTGGCGGACTGCCGAGTAGCAGAGCAAGCAGATCCCCGCCCAGATAGCCACTGACCAACGGCAGCAGATAGAGGCTGCCGGGGAGATCCAGGCCGAGGGTTGCCGCGTCAAGAGAATCCCCGGCGCGAAAGCTGGGGCGATGAGGCGGATAAAGAATCGGTGCGACGGAACGGCCAGCCAGAAAATGACTGATCACCGGGTTGGCCGCCGCAGCGACCGCCTGAAGCTGGCCAGTCTGGCAGCCGGAGCACTCCAGCAACTGGCCGATCAACTGATTGATTCCGGTGACCAGCAACTGCTGCAGCTCAGCAGCTGCGCCCGCGAGGGCAGCATCCATGCGCTGAATAACATCCGCTCCCAGCTGCTGCTGCGGATTGGAAACAGCAGCCTCAGCGAGCAATTCTCCACACTCAGTCCACAACTTTCCAGCCAGCCCGGTGGTGCCGAGATCCAGACCCAGCAGTAATCGCTTCACCGGCTCTCCTGCTGATAGCGACGGGGAACCCGCTGGCCGATCCGGCAATATATTTCGTAAGAGATGGTGTCCAGCTGTTCCGCCCAGTCATCGCCACTGATACAGAGCCCATCAGCGCTCCCGAGCAGCGTCGCGCAATCGCCCACCGCAACCCCTGGCAGGTCGGTCACATCAAGCATAATCCAATCCATACAGACCCGGCCGATGACCGGAACCATTCGGCCACGCAGAATTGCCTGGCCACAGTTGCTGAACAGACGATTATAGCCGTCGGCATAGCCGATCGGCAGAACCGCCACCAGGCTGTCTCGTTGGGTCTGAAAATGATGGCCATAAGAGACACCACTTCCCTGCGGCAGTGCCCGCAGCTGGGAAATGCAGCTGCGCAGGTGCAGCACCGGCTTCAGCTCCAGGCGATCAGCGAAGGCCGCCGCCGGCAGACCGCCATAAAGCATAATCCCCGGCCGCACCAGAGTCGCCTCGGGAAAATTCCATCCAACCAAGCCAGCGCTGTTACTGAGATGAATTTCCCGCGGTGCGATGCCGGCAGCGACCAACAGCTGCAAGACGGCCCGAAATCGCTCCTGCTGTCCCGCCGTTACTGCGGATTCAGGCTCGTCGGCACAGGCCAGATGGGACATGACGCCCTCGATCCGCAAGCCAGGCAGCGTCTTCAGCCGGGGGAGGAAATCCGCTAACTGCTCGAGAAGAAAACCGACCCGGCCCATGCCGCTGTCGACCTTCAGATGAACTGAAAGCCGAGCCTGCCGCCGGCCGGCTTCCGCACTGAGTCGCAGCGCCGCGTCTGCGTCGAGGAGCACCGGGGTCAGGGAATAGTCGATAAAGGCACCCTCCTGCCCCGGGTAGCAACCACCCAGAACCAGAAGCCGTTGATCGATGCCAGCCCGGCGCAACTCCAAGGCCTCTTCAAGGGTGGCGACCGCAAAATCGGTCACTCCGGCCGCCACCAGACAGCGGGTCACCGGCACCGCGCCATGACCATAAGCATCGGCCTTGACAACCGCCAGGACCCGTTGCTGCGGTGAACAGAACTGTTCTGCCTGACGCAGGTTATGCTCCAGTGCCGCCAGATCGATCTCAGCCCAGCTCGGTCGGGGGGGAAATTCAGCATTCAGCACCGCTAACTCCTCAAAATTCACAGATGTTCATCTTTTTCTTACTGAGTCACTCATAAATATACCGCTTCGTGCGCGCTGTAAAGACTGTCTCCCACCGAAAGACTGATTGACAGCAAAGAACTGTGGCTGATAAAATTATGCGTTTTTTAACAAACAAACCAGCAACCGACTCCGGTCACAACAAAGGAGCCCAACCCTATGTGTCTTGATTATGGCCCGTTTAAACTGATCAACAATGACGACGAAACTGAGCTGGATGAAATTGCCACCATCCTGATCCAGGAAGATGGCCTGAAACTGATCGATTCCTTTGGTAAAACCAGTCAACTCGAGGGGAAAATCAGTGAAATCGACCTCCTCAACCAGCGGATCGTCCTAAGCTAGACCGACAGCCGCTTATTTTTTATCTTCCTCTGCGGGAGCCTGCCGATGCTATCCGGCCTCTATCTGATTACCGACGACAGCCAGGGCGATCAACTGCTGCGAAAAGTCAAAGCGGCCCTGGTTGGTGGCACCAGAATTGTTCAGTACCGCGCCAAGAGCACCCTGCCGGACGCCCGTCAGGACACAGCACTCAAACTGCGCGAGCTCTGCAATGAATATGCGGCCAAGCTGATTATCAACGATCTGCCGGAGCTGGCTCGCGAGGTTGACGCCGATGGCGTCCATCTGGGGCAGGATGACATGCCAGCGGTCCAGGCCCGACAGCTGCTGGGTGGCAACAAGATGATCGGCATTTCGACCCACAGCGTTGAGGAGGCTCTCAAGGCGGAAGCACAGGGTGCGGACTATATTGCCATCGGCAGCGTTTTTCCGACCGAGACCAAAGAAGATACCCAGAATGTCGGCATCGATACGCTAAAGAAAGTCAGGCGCGCGGTCCGCGTCCCGCTGGTGGCGATCGGCGGCATGACCCCGGAGCGCGCCTTCAGCGCTCTTGAAGCCGGTGCCGACTCGGTGGCGGTGATCTCCGCGATCATGGCCGATTTTGATCCGGCTCATGCAGCCCGTGAGTTCTCTTTACTGTTCAACCGTCACCGGCCAGCACCCAACGGAAAGGTACTGACCATTGCCGGCTCTGACTCGAGTGGCGGCGCTGGGATTCAAGCCGATATCAAAACCATCAGCCTACTCGGCAGTTACGCCAGCAGCGTGCTCACCGCCTTGACCGCCCAGAACACCCTCGGTGTGCAGGAAACTTACCAGGTCCACACCGATTTTGTGCTGCAACAGCTGAACGCGGTTCTCGATGACGTCGGAACGGACACCGTCAAGACCGGCATGCTCAGCTGGGGGGGGATTGTCGCCCGGATCGCCAAAGTTATTCGCCAGCGCTCCTTGCTGGCAGTCGTCGATCCGGTCATGGTGGCCAAAGGGGGGGAATCGCTTCTCGATTCGGAAGCCTATGACAGCCTGATAACCCAATTACTGCCGCAGGCTTATCTTTTGACGCCAAACCTGCCGGAAGTCGAAGCGCTGACCGGAATCGTGCCGCGAAATGTCGCTGAGATGGCTGAGGCCGGCCGCGCGTTGCAGCAGCTGGGAGTTCGCAACGTCCTGATCAAAGGTGGGCATCTGGATGAGGACGCGACCGATGTACTGCTGCTCGGCGACGAGGAAACCCGCCTGAGCGGGCCACGCTTCGATACCATCAACACCCACGGTACCGGCTGCACACTCTCGTCTGCGATCGCCACTTTCCTTGCCCAGGGCTATCCTCTGCGCCTCGCCGTTGAACGGGCCAAGCGCTTTATCAGCTTGGCAATCGAGCATAGTCAGCCGCTTGGCAAAGGGCACGGACCGGTCAATCATATCAAAGCGGCGATGCTGCTCTTGCATGAGGACGCCTCAGTGGGTTAATCTGCCCACTCATGAGTAACGCCTCCGCTGTTTACCTGCAGCGCTTGCCAGCTTATCTTGCAAGCGCTGCTTTTCTCTTATTGAAGGACGTTTCGTATGACCCAGTTGGAAATGGCCCGTGCCGGGCAGGTGAGTGAACTGATGCGGCAAGCAGCTGCAACGGAAAATATCGACCCGGAAATCCTGCGCCAGAAGATCGCCGCCGGAACCGCTGTCATCTGCCGTAACAACAAGCACACCAATGCCCCCCCGCTGGCCGTCGGCGAGGGCCTGCGCACCAAAACCAACGCCAACCTCGGGACCAGCTCTGACGATACCAGCATCGACAAGGAACTGGAAAAAGCCAAGGTGGCCGCCGCTGCCGGCGCCGACGCGATCATGGACCTGTCGACGGGCGGCCCGATCGATGAAATCCGTGCGGCGATTATCTCCCAGACTGACCTTTGCATCGGCAGTGTTCCCCTCTACCAGGCCGCCTGCGATGCGGTACTGAATCAGGGCAAGCCGATCGTCGACATGACCGTTGAGGATATTTTTTCCGGGGTGGAAAAACATTTGGAAGACGGGGTTGATTTCATTACCGTTCACTGCGGCGTGACCCGCGGAACCGTCGAACGGATGGAGCAGGAAGGACGGATCATGGAGGTGGTCTCGCGTGGTGGTTCCTTCACCGTCGAGTGGATGCTGCATAATAATGCTGAGAACCCGCTGTTTGAGCATTTCGACCGGCTGCTGGAAATCGTCCGCCCCTACGATGCGGTCCTCTCCCTTGGCGATGGCTTCCGTCCCGGCTGCCTGGCCGATGCAACCGACCGCGCCCAGATCCATGAGCTGATCCTGCTCGGCGAGCTGACCCAGCGGGCCCAGGAGGCCGGCATCCAGGTGATGATCGAAGGGCCAGGGCATGTGCCGCTGAATCAGATCGAAGCGAATATCAAATTGCAGAAACGGCTCTGCCATGGCGCTCCGTTCTATGTTCTTGGTCCGCTGGTCACCGATATTGCACCCGGCTATGACCATATCACCTCGGCCATCGGCGGCACCGTTGCAGCAGCTGCCGGCGCTGATTTCCTCTGCTACGTGACTCCCAGCGAGCACTTACGCCTGCCGACCATTGAGGATGTCCACGAAGGGGTGATGGCGGTACGGATTGCCGCGCATGCCGCCGACATCGTCAAAGGGGTGCCCGGCGCCATCGACAAAGACAACGCCATGGCCCGCTGCCGCAAAGAACTCGACTGGGAAGGCCAGTTTCAGTTGGCCATCGACCCGGACAAGGCCCGCCGGCTGCGCGCGGAATCCGGGGTCGATGAGGAGCATGGCGCCTGCACCATGTGCGGGGCTTTGTGCGCTTATAAAGTCATGAATGAGCGCAGCGATAAAAAAGCCGTTGCCGGCTAGAAATCCGGGGGCTATAATCATCCGTTTTCTTCTGTCTGAGGACAAATGAGTAGCGCCGGCAATGGCCGGCGCTACATTTTCAGGAGTGAGCTGCCGATGAGCCCGAAAAAACCTGCCAGAGTCCGCCGCCGGCCAAAAATCAAGTTGGCCGGCTTCAACAATCTAACCAAAAGTCTTTCCTTCAATATCTACGACATCTGCTATGCCAAAAGGCCGCAGGCCCGAAAAGAATATCTCGAGTATATCGACGAAGAATACAATGCCGATCGTTTGACCCGTATCCTGACGGAAGTCGCTGACATTATCGGCGCCAATATCCTCAACATCTCCAGCCAGGATTACGATCCAATGGGCGCCTCGGTGACCATTCTGATCGCCGAAGAACCCGTCGATCCAAAGCCTGATCAGGTCCTGGCGCACCTGGATAAAAGCCACCTCTGTATCCATACCTATCCCGAATCGGATTCCAAATCGGGAGTCTCCACCTTCCGGGTCGATGTAGATGTCTCGACCTGTGGTAAAATTAGCCCCTTGAAGGCCCTGAACCATCTGATCAGCTCCTTCGAGTCGGACATTGTCCTGATGGACTACAAGGTGCGTGGCTTTACCCGCGATTACAGCGGAAAAAAACACTACATCGATCATCGGATCCACAGTATTCAGCAATATATCCGGAAAAGTATTCGGGATCTCTATCAATGCGTGGACATCAATATTTACCAGGAAAACCTCTTTCACACGAAAATGCTGCTGAAAGATTTCGACCTGAACAAGTATTTGTTTTCAACCACCTACAAGGATTTGTCGGACGTCGAGCGGAGTAAGGTCAAAAGAAGTCTCAAACAGGAGATGACCGAGATCTTCTATTCCAAAAATATCTACTAAATATTACCTACGGGGGAACTCATGCGGCTAAGAAATTGGGCACTGCTTCTTCTGATACTTCTTATCACTGCCTGTCACCCGGGACATATTCACCTGGGCGACCCAGAAGCCCCCTACCCGCCTGAGCGGGCCCCGCAGCTCGGCGACATCTTGCACCTGCCTACCGGCAGCTATGTCGATCAGCAGGCTCTGCATGACCATGCGGCCCGTGCTCAAGTGGTGTTTGTCGGTGAGACTCACGACAACCCCGCCTCGCACCGGCTGCAACTGGAAATTCTTCAGGAACTGGAAAAACGCACCCCGGGCAACCTCAGCCTGGCGATGGAAATGTTTACTCCGGTTCAGCAACCGGTGCTCGACCGCTGGGTCGCTGGAGAACTGAGCGAGAAAGATTTTCTCAAGGAGATTGACTGGTACAACACCTGGCGTATGAACTTTGCTCTGTATCGCGACCTTCTGCTCTACTGCAAGGACCATCAAATTCCAATTGTCGCGCTGAATATTGAAAAAAGTCTGCAGCGCAGGGTCGGCATGAATCCTCTGGATCAGCTGTCCACCGAAGAACGTCAGCAACTGCCGGAGATGGTTGACGACCCCTATCAGATGGCAGCGACCAAGGCCTTTTATTCCGGCCATCAGATGGGTGGCGCGGCGGCAGACGGGTTTCAGCGGGTCCAGACCCTCTGGGATGAAACCATGGCGGAAAATCTCGCCAGCTACCTGCTCAGCGAGGCCGGTCGGGATCGTCAGGTGGTCGTTATTGCCGGCGGCAATCATGTCCGTTACGGCTACGGCATCCCCCGACGGATGTTCCGTCGTATTCCCGCCAGCTACCTGTTGGTCGGCTCCCGGGAGATCGAGATCCCAGAGAGCAAGCAGCACCAGCAGATGGATATCGAGATGCCGCAGTTTCCGATGCCGGCCTACGATTTCGTCACCTTCACAAAATATGAAGAATTGGATTCGCCGGGAGTCAAATTGGGGGTGATGATTGAAGCCGCTGAGGGGGGGCTGGAGATCAAAGGCGTTCTGCCCGGCTCGGTGGCTGAAACCGCCGGACTGCAAAAAGGCGATCTGCTGACCGAGCTTGATGGCGAAATCGCCCTACGGGACCCCTTTGACCTGATCTATGAACTGAAGCAGAAATCGGTCGGCGCAAAAATCGAGCTAACCTTAAAGCGCGGCGCAGAGGTCCTCACTCTGCCAGTTGAATTTACCGAAAAAGAACCGCCGCGCCACCAGGGCATGAAACACGGTCAGAAGTAATCCCCGATTCTAAAAAATCGCAGATTAATAAGCGAGGGCCGCTTCACAACGAGTGAAGCGGCCCTTGAGAATTCAAGGCGGAAAGTAATTTTACGCTTTACCGGCGCTGCCAAGCACAGCCTCATTCTTGTGCTTGATCAACTTAATCAACTCCTGGCGCGCCGCACCCAGATATTTACGCGGATCGAACTCAGCAGGGTCATTGGCCAGGTACTCGCGCACCTTGGCTGTCACTGCCAAACGGCCGTCGGAATCGATGTTGATTTTGCAGACCGCACTGGCTGCAGCTTTCCGCAGTTGCTCTTCCGGTACGCCGACGGCACCATCCATCTTGCCACCATACATATTGATCAGGTCGACATATTCCGGAACAACGCTTGATGCTCCATGCAGCACGATCGGGAACCCGGGAATGCGCTTTTCGCACTCTTCGAGAATATCGAAACGCAGTGGCGGCACCGACTCCCCTTCTTTGAGCTTGAACTTATAAGCGCCATGGCTGGTGCCGATGGAAATCGCTAAAGAATCCACACCGGTTTTTTTAACAAAATCCTCAACCTCATCCGGTTGCGTGTAGGTGGAATGCTCGGCCACCACCTCATCTTCGATGCCGGCCAAAACCCCCAGCTCACCCTCAACAGTGACATCGTGGGCATGGGCGTACTCAACCACCTTTTTCGTCAATGCGACATTTTCATCATAAGGAAGATGCGAGCCATCGATCATCACCGAAGAGAAACCTGAGTCGATACAACTTTTACAGAGCTCGAAGGAATCGCCATGATCGAGGTGCAGAACGATCGGGAGGTCCGCCCCCATCTCTTTGGCCATGGCAACGGCGCCCATGGCCATAAAGCGCAGCATGGTTTCGTTGGCATAATTGCGCGCGCCCTTACTGACCTGAATGATCACAGGCGATCTGGTTTCCGCACAAGCCGTCACAATAGCTTGCAACTGCTCAAGATTATTAAAATTGTAGGCGGGAATGGCATAACCACCATCAACCGCTTTGCGGAACAGTTCTTTCGAATTCACCAATCCCAGATCTTTGTAACTGACTGCGTCGCTCATCGGTAGGCGTCCTCCTCAGGAGTTTGAATGGGTGCGCTTGAAAAATAACATCAAGCGGTCTTTTTCTTTATAACCGGGCTATTATTGCAACCTGTTATGCGATTGTCCAGCAACAGGATCGACTGCAGGACATTTTTCTTATACATTAAGGCTTTGACGGTTGCATTCGCTAAGAACTTCGATTAATATTTGCCCGCTTTTTTATTCCACATCCTTGGCTCCCCGGAAGAAATATTTAACTGCAGCGAAAGGTTCATCTGACATGGTTGACCAAAAGACCAACACATACTTCAAAGATTGGCAAGAGCGTGAAGAGATTGCTGAAGCGATGATTCCGCTGATCGGCCAACTCTATCGCGACCGAGAGGTGATCTGCACCATCTTTGATCGCACCCTGGTTCACCAGTCGACCATCGATATCCTGCGCTGCCACCGCTTTGCCCGGCAGATTATCAGCCGGGAGATCTGGGTCAAAGACACCTTTCCGCTGCTTAAGGCGATGATCAAAATGGATCTGGCCCCCGGCAAAGTTGACCTGGCCAAACTGGCGCTGCGCTACCAGGAGCAGAGCGGTGATCTGGACGCCTTTGTCGCCGAACAGCTCAAAGACCTGAACACCGGTAAATCGCAGCAGCTCAGCGAGCCGCGCGACGTGGTTCTTTACGGCTTCGGCCGGATCGGACGGCTGCTGGCCCGGATCCTCATCGACCAGGCCGGCGGCGGCAACAAGCTGCGCCTGCGCGCTGCGGTGGTGCGCAAAGGCAGTGAAGACGATCTCGCCAAGCGCGCCAGCCTGCTGCGTCGCGATTCGGTTCATGGCCAGTTTGAAGGCACCATCCGAGTCGATGAAGAAGAGAACGCAATCATCGCCAACGGCAATATGATCCGGATCATCTACGCTGACGCTCCGGAAAATGTTGATTACAGCCAGTATGGCATCAGCAATGCTATCGTCATCGACAACACCGGCAAGTGGCGTGACCGCGAAGGGCTCGGCCGTCACCTCAAAGCCAAAGGCGCTGGGCAGGTATTGCTGACGGCACCGGGCAAAGGGGATATTCCCAACATTGTCTACGGCGTCAACCATGCGACCATCGACAGTGCCGAAAAAATCCTGTCGGC
>CAMYNR010000053.1:1597-6049 GCA_947259715.1 uncultured Desulfuromonadales bacterium | reverse complement strand
GTTCCGGCGGGGCGAGGTGGTCCGCAAGGTACCGCAGAGCGAGTTGGCCGATGCCCTGGTGGAGGAGGCCTGGAACGAGGTTGCACGCCTGGCAGAGACGAAGCCTCAATCATCTGGAAAGGCTTGAGCTGCTTGCTTTTTCCCGGCATTCGAGTTAATTTCCCTCTTCTTGATCGCCAATAAATAATTTGATTTCCAACGAACAGGACCAGCCCCATGCGTTATACCCAGTATCTGTTGCCGACCTTAAAAGAAAACCCCGCCGACGCTGAAGTTGTCAGTCATCAGCTGATGATGCGGGCCGGGATGATCCGCAAGGTGGCGGCCGGAATTTATAGCTACATGCCTTTTGGCCTGCGCTCGATCCGGAAGATGGAAGAGATCATTCGTGAGGAGCTGGACCGGGCTGGCGCCATCGAATGCCTGATGCCGATGGCTAATCCGGCTGAACTCTGGCAGGAGTCGGGGCGCTGGGAAAAATATGGTAAGGAGCTGCTGCGTTTCAAGGACCGCAAGGCGACCGACTTCTGCATGGGACCGACCCATGAGGAGGTGATTACCGATATTGTCCGCAATACGGTGAAGTCCTACCGCCAGCTGCCGCTCAATCTGTACCAGATTCAAACCAAATTCCGCGATGAAATCCGCCCGCGCTTCGGCTTGATGCGCGGCCGCGAATTTATCATGAAGGATGCTTACTCCTTCGATCTCGACAACGAGGGGGCGGATAAGGCTTACGATAAAATGTACCAGGCTTACCGGCGGATTTTTCAGCGCTGCGGCCTGAAGTTCCGCGCTGTCGAAGCGGACAGCGGCGCCATCGGCGGCGCCTTCTCCCACGAATTTATGGTTCTGGCTGAGTCCGGTGAAGACGCCATCGTCTCCTGTGATGCCTGCGAGTACGCCGCCAACGTGGAAAAAGCCGAACTGATCTATCGCGATCAGCAGGCACCGACCGCCAGCGCCGAACTGCAGAAGGTTGAGACCCCTGAGCAGAAAAGCATCGAAGCTGTCGCCGCCTTCCTCAAGCTGGAACCCAGCCAGCTGGTCAAGACCCTGATCGTACAAACCTCCGAGGAGGAGCTGCTGGCTGTGCTGTTGCGCGGTGATCGAGATCTGAACGAGATTAAACTGGCCAACCTGTTGGATGTCGATGGGGTGCTGCTGGCAGACGATGAGCTGGTGAAAAAGGCCACCGGCGCGCCGACCGGCTTTGCCGGACCGATCGGCTTGGCGATCCGGGTGATCGCTGATAGCGAAGTGAAGGGGATGGCGGACTTCGTGGTCGGCGGCAATGCGGTTGATCTGCATTATACCGGGGCCAATTATGGCCGTGATTTCGCGGTCAGTCAGTTTGCCGACCTGCGCCAGGCGGTCGCCGGTGATCCCTGCCCACGCTGTGATTGCGGCCAGCTGGAGAGCTGGCGTGGCATTGAAGTTGGCCATGTCTTCAAGCTTGGAACAAAATATTCCGAGGCGATGAACGCGACCGTGCTTGATGACTCTGGCAAGGCGCGCACCCTGGTCATGGGTTGCTACGGAATCGGCGTCGGTCGGACTGTTGCGGCGGCGATTGAACAGAATCACGATGAACATGGCATGATGCTGCCAATGCCGCTGGCTCCTTTCCAGGTGCTGGTGTCAATGGTCAATCCGAAGGATGATGCGGTGCGCGAGGCCTCTGAAAAACTTTATCAGCAGCTGCTCGACCTGGATGTCGAGGTGCTGCTTGATGACCGCGATGAGCGCCCGGGGATTAAGTTTAAAGATGCTGATCTGATCGGCATTCCTCTGCGCCTGACGGTCGGCTCGCGCAATCTCAAGGAGTCAAGAGTCGAGCTCAAGCACCGCGCCAGCGGCGAAATGAACCTGTTGCCGATCGACGAGGCTGCCGGGACGGTTGGCCAGCTGGTGGCCGAAGCTCTGGATGCGCACTGAACACCGTTGCTCTGCTGTTGACTGTCGAGGGGACGCCATGGGCAAGTTGAAGATTGATGCCAGCGGAAGGTTGCAACTGCCGCTGGCAGTGCGTGAGCAGCTCGGCGCGAGCAACCTGCAGATGGTCTCTTTCTCGACTGGCCACCTTCTGCTGGGCCGGCCCGACAGCTCGGGGCCTGTCCTGCTGTCCGGCTGCCTGGGGGACATTTCCATCCCTGACCTGCTTTCCTTCTTCAATATGTTCCGCAAAACCGGCGTTCTTAATTTTGAGTTGGATGGTGGTCACAAAGCGCTCTATTTTCAGCAGGGGGAAATTGTCTTCGCCACCAGCACCTTTGCTCGGGATGATCTTGGCGAAGTGCTCTTTTCTCTCGGCAAGGTCAGTCGCGCTGCCCTGCAGCAGGCCCGCCAACTGGCTATCGGTCGCACCACCCTGGGGAAGCTGCTGGTCCAGCGGGGCGATGTCTCGCCCAAGGACTTGTGGCTGGCGGCCCGCAGCCAGGTAGAGAGTATTGTCTATAATCTGTTCGCTTTTGCAGAGGGCGGATTCTTCTTTCAGTACCGCAGCCTTGATCAGGAGCAGATTCTGCGCCTGTCGATGAGCACCCAGAACCTGATCATGGAGGGTCTGCGTCGCCAGGACGAGCGTGCGCTGTTCATGCGGCGGATTATTTCCCTCGATCACTTCCCGGTGCCAACCGGCAGCAATTCCTCAAAGTTGGATCAGCTGGCTGCCCGGATGCTTAGCTTTGCTCAGGGCGGGCAGCAGAATGCTTGCGATCTGTTCCGGCAGACCGGTCTGCGTGAATTTGACGGCATGCGTGTCCTCTATGCTTTGCTTGAACAGGGCTGTGTGCGTATGGAGGATGCTCCGAATGCCGAGATCGAGGGCGACCTGGGGCAGATTTTGACGATTTACAACAGTCTGCTGAAAACCTTTTATGCCCGCATGAACAAGGCCTGTCCGGGGTTTGAGCAGGAGATCGGGCAATATCTGCGTGAGCTGCCGCAACCTTACTCGTTCGTACTGCGCGATGTGGAATTGCTCGAAGATGGCACTTTGGATGGCCATCGGGTGGTGGCCAATCTGACCGGTCTGGAAGAGGGGGATAAAAAGAAATTGTTGGCCGATTCGCTCTGCGAGCTGGTCTTTTTGGAAACCATGGCGGTGCGCCGCGAGCTGGATGTCGAGCAGGCCAAGCCGTTGATCGCCCGGGTGCAGGACATTACCAGCCGGGTGCGGGATTTAATCGGGAGGAGTGAATGACCACAAGTGCCAGGCAGCGCCTGATCTTTGCGTTGGATGTCGATGAATTCAGTCAGGCGGAAGCCTGGGTCAGGCAGTTGCAGGAAAATGTCGGCCTGTTCAAGATCGGTAAGCAATTGTTCACCAAGTGCGGCCCGGAGGTGGTGCAGATGGTGCGCCAGCGTGGCGGCGAGGTGTTTCTCGATCTCAAATATCACGACATCCCGAATACCGTCGCCAAGGCCGCAGTCGAGGCTTGCAAGTTGGGGGTGAAGATGTTCAATGTGCACGCCCTGGGCGGTCCCGAGATGATGCGCAAAACCGTCGAAGAGGTTGATGCCTATTGCGCCAAGTCTGGCATCGAAAGGCCGATCATGCTGGCGGTGACGATCCTGACCTCCTCAACCGAAGAGACCCTGCGCGCCGTAGGGATTGATCGGCCGGTCACCGAAATGGTGCCGCGCCTGGCCAAGCTGGCCAGGGATGCCGGTTTTGACGGCGTGGTCGCCTCGCCCAAGGAGGTCTCGTTGATCCGTGCGGCCTGCGGTGAAGATTTTCAGATCGTAACCCCCGGCGTGCGACCCGCCTTCGCCGCCCTTGATGATCAGAAGCGGGTAACCACACCAGCAGAGGCGATTTCCGCCGGGGCGACCGCCCTGGTGGTCGGCCGGCCAATTTCTGCTGCCAGCGATCCCCTGGCGGCGGCCGGGAAAATCCTCGCCGAAATCGAAGCGGCGCTGCCTGGCTGATGGCCGATTATCTTTACGGTATCAACCCGGTTCAGGCGGCTTTGGCGGGAGAGGGGCGTCAGCCGCTTGAACTGCTGGTCACCAGCGAAGGGCAGAACCCGCGCCAGGGCAAACTGGTTGCGCAAGCGCGCGAGCAGAAGCTGCCGGTCAGGTTTCGCGAGCGCAAAGATCTTGACCGCCTGGCCGGGCATAGCCACCATCAGGGCGTCTTGCTGCGGATTGAGCCTTTTCAGTTTGCCGAGCTGGACCAGCTGATTGGGCTCTGGCGGGCCAGCGGACGCGCGGCTTTTTTTCTGCTGCTCGACGGCATCACCGATCCGCATAATTTCGGCGCGATTTTGCGCAGTGCTGAGGTGGCCGGCTGTCATGGCGTGATCGTTGCCAAGGATCGTTCCTGTCCGGTCACCCCGGTGGTCGAAAAAACCGCTGCCGGTGCCCTGGCGAGTTTGGCGCTCTGCCAGGTGACCAACCTGGCGCGGGCCATCGACGCCCTGAAGCAGGAAAACATCTGGTGCTACG
>CAMYNR010000053.1:0-1571 GCA_947259715.1 uncultured Desulfuromonadales bacterium | reverse complement strand
CGCTGGTGGTCGGCAGCGAAGGTAAGGGGTTGCGACCGAATATTCGCAAGCATTGCGATGGCTTGCTGGCCATTCCCATGCAGGGGCAGGTCGGCTCGTTGAACGCTTCGGTGGCTGCCGGGGTTGCCCTGTTTGAGGTGGTCCGCCAGGCAACTGCGGAGTGAGCACCCGAAAGGCGATTTTCCAGGTATAGTATTGGGGAGCGGTAAACTCAATCGTTTCTGGAGGTCTTCGGCTATGAAAATATTTTTACGGCTCTTTGTTGTTCTGACCCTGTCAGGCCTGTTGGCGGGCTGTTTGGCTCCGCGTGGTGATAGTCTGACGAGCAAGCGCGCCGTCATCGAAACCATGCGCCAGGAGACCCTGGCTGATCTTTACCGCCTGCGGCCCGCGGCCCGGGCAAATATCCAGCGTGCCGACGGTTACGCTGTCTTTAGCAATATCAATACGCTTATTCTTTACCTTGGCGGCGGCGCTGGCTACGGCATGGCGGTTGATCAGACCAGCGGCCGAAAGACCTATATGAAAATGGTCCAGGTCGGGGTTGGGCTTGGCCTTGGGGTGCAGGATATTCGGGTTGTTTTTGTCTTTCACAGTCGCCAGGCGTTAGAGCGTTTTGTGAATAGTGGCTGGCAATTTGGTGCCCAGGCTGATGCCGCGGCCAAGGCCGAGGACCGGGGCGGTTCCGCAACCGGGGAGTTCACCGTCAGTTCTGAGGTCGATATTTATACATTGACCGAGGCGGGCCTGATGGCCAAGGTCAATTTGGCCGGCAGCAAGTACTATAAAGATAATCGGCTTAATTATTAGTTCAAATGCCCAGAGAGTATGTCGGGCTGGAAACAGGGTGTGTCCGGTTTTGGTCTTGGCGAGAGGGACTTCAAATCGAAGGATTTTTTTTCAGCTTAATTCTTGACAAGCTGATTACTAATGCACTATAAATCCCTCGCTGCAACGCCAGAGGAAGGTTGTGGAAAAACAGGGTGATTTTTTCCTTGCAATCGCAATTTCCCTGAGGTATAAATCCCGCCTTGTGCTGGCGTAGCTCAATAGGCAGAGCACCTCACTTGTAATGAGGATGTTGGGGGTTCGATTCCTCTCGCCAGCTCCATAAGTGCAAGAGGCTGTGAGGCCTGAAAATAGAATAGTAGAAGTCCCCTGGAGGGGTTCCCGAGTGGCCAAAGGGATCAGACTGTAAATCTGACGTCGTAGACTTCGGAGGTTCGAATCCTCCCCCCTCCACCATTTGAGATAACATGCCGGATGAAGCCCGGCTGCTGTGCGCCAGGAGGCCGAACAGGTCGTACGAACTGGGGCAGGGTCGCGTGGAGTCCTTCTCCGCAGCAACAAACATAGACGGTAGGTTTAGGCGGGAATAGCTCAGCTGGCTAGAGCATTAGCCTTCCAAGCTAAGGGTCGCGGGTTCGAATCCCGTTTCCCGCTCCATTAACCTCTCCGCAAGAACAGGACGTTTAAGCCCACATAGCTCAGTCGGTAGAGCGCATCCTTGGTAAGGATGAGGTCACCAGTTCAAATCTGGTTGTGGGCTCCAGTCTTTTCTGCGGAGGTTT
>CAMYNR010000052.1 GCA_947259715.1 uncultured Desulfuromonadales bacterium | reverse complement strand
CATGCTGCTGCTGGCATTGCTGCGCGGTTGGATCAGGGTCGAATGGCTGCAGGAGGCTGCCGAGCTGCTGCTTTCTTACATGGCCCTGTTTTTTGTCCCCGCTGGAGTCGGGGTGATGCTTTACTTTGACTTGATCGGCCGGGAATGGCTGCCGATCGTGCTCGCCACCTTTTTGAGTACCTTTGTGGTGATGGCGGTGACCGGTTGGGCCGAAAAGTTGCTGGACAGGTCGGAGGCCGAACATGACTGACCTGATCGCCTCGCCATTATTCGGTATTACCTTGACCCTGCTGGTTTACCGATTGGCGGAACTCCTCTATCGGCGGACCCGGTTTATTCTCTTCAACCCGGTCGCGGTGTCCATCCTCAGTATCATTCTGCTCCTGAAATTGTTTGCCGTGCCATACGCCGATTACCAGCAGGGTGGCCGGATGATTCTGTTCCTGCTCGGGCCGGCTGTGGTCGCGCTGGCTTTGCCGCTTTATCAGCGCCGTCAGGAGATTCTTAAACGCAAGCTGCCGATTTTCCTCGGAATTCTTGCTGGTGCGCTCTCCTCGATCATCTCCGCGGCCGGGCTGGCCTGGCTGCTGGGCGGAAGTCGGGATGTCGTGCTGTCACTGGTCCCGAAATCTGTGACCACTCCGATCGCCATCGGCATTGTTGAAAAGATCGGCGGAATCGTTCCGCTGACCGCAGCACTGGTGGTCTTGACCGGCTGTCTGGGGGCGATCTGCGGCCCGGAATTCTGCCGTTTGATCGGGTTGCGCAGCAGTGCCTCGATCGGTTTGGCGGTTGGCACTGCTTCTCATGGGATCGGCACCGCCCGCTTGCTCGGTGAGGATCGCTTTGCTGGCGCCATCGCCGGCTTGGCGATCGGCTTGAACGGGCTGGCGACAGCGGTTATCGTTCCGCTGCTCTGGTTCCTGTTCGGATCGGCTTGGAACTGATCGTGACGAGTCAGAAAAGTCGTCTGCAGAGCGAATGCAAAAATATTCTGTTCCTGGTTCTTGGCTGCGTTGCCCTCGCTTCCGGGGTGGTTCTGTTCCTGCTGCCGAACAAAATCGCTACAGGCGGCACTCCGGGGATGGCGATTCTGTTACATTTTCTATCCGGCCTGCCAACCGGCAGCCTGATGGTGGCAATCAATCTGCCTCTGCTGCTGGCCGGGGCCAGGTACCTGGGCAAGCCTTTTGCGATTCGAACCGTTGGGGCGATTTTTCTCTCATCGTTTCTGGTCGATCTTTTTTCTGCCGGGTTTGGCTGGGGGGCGCTGAGTGAAAATACGCTGCTGGCAACTCTCTACGGCGGAATTGCGGTCGGAGTCGGCGTAGGCCTTATTCTGCGTGGCAACGCCTCCGCAGGTGGCTCAACCATCATTGCCCGAATCGTCTCGTCCCGCAGTTCAATCAAACCGGGGCAGGTCATTCTGGCGATTGACGTAGTGATCATTCTCTGCTCCGGGCTGGTCTTTCAGGATGTCGAAAGGGCGCTCTGGAGTTTGATCAGCATTTACACCACGACAAAGTGTATCGATATGATTTTGACCGGCGCTCCTTCGGAGAAGGTCGTACACATCGCCACCGGACAGCCGGAACGTTTGAGCCGGTGTATTATGGACCAACTCGGGCGGGAAGGGACCATTCTGCGTGGCACTGGCCTTGACCCCGATGAAATTAAAACGCTGATCTTTGTCACCGTTGAAGCACGGAGGATTACCCTGCTGCGGGACATCGTCCGGGAAAATGATGCTGAGGCCTTTATGGTGGTGATGGATGCTGCCGAAATGCTCGGTCGTGGGCATGGGGTCTGAAAAATAGTTCTTCTGACCTGAACCGGGTCTCAATTATGGAAGTCTGAAATGGGAATTGCTGCTGATATTGTCATAATCGTCGTTGCCGCTCTTTTTGGGGGGCTGCTGGCGCAGAAACTGCGCCAACCATTGATTCTCGGCTATATTTTGGCTGGGGTTGCCGTCGGCCCTTTCACGGCCGGTGCCACCGTATCTGATGTTCATGAGATTGAAAAACTGGCGGAAATCGGCGTTGCGCTGTTGCTGTTTGCCCTGGGCCTGGAGTTTTCTCTCAAGGAATTGAAACCGGTCCGCTATGTGGCGCTGATCGGCGCCCCCCTGCAAATCCTACTGACTATCGGCTATGGGTTCCTGATCGGCCGCTGGCTTGGCTGGGGCACCGTGCCATCGCTCTGGTTGGGTGGACTGGTATCGCTGTCGAGTACCATGGTGATCCTGAAGACCTTGATGAACCAGGGGATGCTCGGAACTCTCTCCAGTCGGGTGATGATCGGCATCCTGATTGTGCAGGATCTCGCTGTGGTGCCGCTCTTGATCATGCTGCCCCAGCTGTCCAATCCCGCCACCGGGCTGCCGATGCTCGGCATCGCGGCGGTTAAGTCGGCAGTTTTCCTGGTGCTGATGTTTTTTCTTGGTACCCGGATTCTACCCTGGCTGCTGGCCAAAGTGGCTCGCTGGAATTCACGTGAACTGTTCGTTCTGACAATTACCGCCATCGGCCTGGGGGTCGGTTATGCCACCTATCTGGTCGGGTTGTCGTTTGCCTTTGGCGCATTTGTCGCCGGGATGGTCTTAAGTGAGTCCGATTACGGTCATCAGGCCCTCAGCGACATCATCTATGGCAATGTGGTTCCCCTGGCTGTCGGCCTGGGGATGTTTCAGATCGGCGAGTTTTCTTTTGTGCTCAGTCAAGTCGGAATTTCTGGCGGATTTCTTAACAGCGAACAGCATGCGTTCATCCTTTCGGCGACGATTATCAGCATGCTGATTACGCCGCTGGTGTCCGGCTTGACCGGGCCGCTGTATGGGTTGACCCGGCGCTATTTTAAGCGGGATGCTTTGGAAACCGTCAATCTACCGAAAGATGGCCTGCACAACCATATCGTCATCGCCGGCGGCGGACGGGTGGGGCAGCATATCGCCAAGGTTTTACAGCAGCTGGAGGTGCCTTTTGTCATCATTGAATTGAGCCATCGGCTGATCGAGGACTGCAAGCGGTGCGGCTATCCCGCCATCTACGGTGATGCCAGCCAGGAGGTTGTGCTTGAAGCCGCTCAGCTGGAAGAGGCTGAGCAGCTGCTGATTACCATCCCGCATATCACCACCACCGAAACAATTGTCCGCTATGTGCACAGGAATTTCCCCAACTTGAACATGGTCGTGCGCGCTGAAGGGATGGAGCAGCTTGCCGAACTTTATGCCGACGGCGTCCACATGGTGATTTTGCCGGAACTTGAAGCTGGACTGGAGATTGCCCGGCAGGCCCTGATCAGCCTTAAAATGCCGATTCCGATTATCCAGTCGTTTACCGATAAGGTTCGGCGTGAGCAATATCACTCCGATTTTTCCTCGTCCGCAGGCAATCGCGAGATCCGTCTGCTGAAGAACGCCCGCGAATTATTGGAACTGACCTGGCAGCGATTGGGGGAAGAGAGCTTACTGGTCGGCAGGAGTTTGCGTGAGCTGGATATCCGTAAACAGACCGGTGCGTCGATCGTCGGGGTCCTGCGCGATGGCGAATTCATTTCTAATCCGCACGCAGAATTTGTCTTTGCCGCTGGAGACCTTTTGGCGGTGATCGGCAATCTGGCCCAGCGTACTGCGATCAAGGGCATTGCTGGAGAGGAAAAATAGGCACAAAAAAGGCTGCTGATAAATCAGCAGCCTTTTTTGTGAACTTGTGGTGGTGCCGAATATTTACTTTTTGCCGGCAGCAGCCCGTTTTGCAGCTTTAAGCGGGTTGACGCGAACATCATCAGATTTGATGTCAACCTTCTTGTGAGTCGCGAAGTTGCAGAGACCGCCTGCCCACTTGATGCTGGGATTCGGGTAAGCACCGCAGACGTCACCGATGGTGCCTTTGACGATCCGCTCGCAGCCCTGACATTCTTCGACAACGACTTCACAGCTGCCGCCGTTGGCGGAGCAGCCGGGTTTTTTCCAGAAGGTACACTCGGTACCGGGAAGTACAGTTTGGCACTGCATGTTGCTATCCTCCTAGCTTGATGCTTTGTTTCAGTTACAGAACGCGTATTAATAACGAATTTCCTCTTTTGAGTCAACGATTTTTTCAACCAGTACCGGGGGCTGATTCATTGACCGGAAGTGCCGAATTCCTGTAGGTTAGGTGCTATGAAAAATATTCAGGATCTGATTCCCGGCTCCCAGCAATGGGAGGCCATCTGCCAGCAATGTGGTCGCTGCTGTTATGAGAAGCTCGATTACCGAGGCAAAATTCTTTACACCGAAACGCCCTGCCAGTACCTCGATCGCGACGATAATTCCTGCCGCATCTACCAGCAGCGTGATCAGCTTCATCCTGAATGCGCCCGCTTGACACCGGACCTGCTGGTTGCCGGAATTCTTCCCGGCGACTGCCCTTATGTCGCTGATTTACCAGACTATCCGGCGCCAGAGGCGGACGATCAGGGGGCCTGATTTTTCCCCTCCCGCTCTTTTGAGCTTTCCTGTCCAGCAGCCTGTGGTATCATTTAACACTTCGACAATACTCAATTAATTGTTTTCCAACAGAGACTTTTCAGGAGGATTCGATGTATCGAATCAAATTTGGGACATCCGGTTGGCGTGGAATTTTATGTGAAGACTTCACTCTGGACAACGTTCGGGTGGTCAGCCAGGCGATCGCCGATCATCTGCGTGCCGAAGGGCTCGCTGACAAAGGTCTGGTGGTCGGCTACGACGCCCGCTTCATGGGGCAGGACTTTGCCCGGGAAACGGTCAGGGTGCTGGCCGGGGCTGGCATTAAAGGCTATCTCTGTGTTCGGGATACGCCGACGCCGGTCATTGCTCATGAACTATTACGCCGCGGTACCGCCGGCGCCATCAATTTTACTGCCAGCCATAACCCTTATGATTATAACGGCATCAAGTTTTCCCCTGCCTGGGGTGGTCCGGCCTTGCCGGAGACGACCAATGACATTGAAAAACGCGCCAATGAAATGCTTGGCGAAGTGGTTTTCAAGGACATGCCGCTCAACCAGGCCGAGGAGCAGGGGCTGTTTGAGAAAATCGACCCACGCGGCGAGTACTTTAAAACCCTGCATCGGCTGATCGATTTCAAGGCGATCGCTGAATCGGGCATGACCATCGCCGTAAATCCGCTCTATGGCTCGGGTCGCGATTACATCGATACCATTCTGGAAGAGGCCGGCGTAAAAATCGTAAAAATCAACGAACACCTTGACCCTTATTTCGGTGGCGAACCTCCCGAGCCGGCCGAAGCTCACATTCAGGACTTTATCGCCCTGATCAAGAACGATGATTCCATCGGCCTCGGCGTGGCGACAGATGGGGATGCCGACCGCTTTGGTATTGTTGATGCGGATGGCAGCTATATTGAGCCGAACTACATTCTCGCCTTGCTGTTTGACTACATGATCCGGCGCAAAGGGATGCGCGGCAATGCTGCACGAAGCGTCGCCACCTCGGCCCTGATCGATGCGGTGGCTGCTCATCACGGCGTGGAAGTTTATGAAACGCCGGTCGGCTTCAAATACATTGGCGAATATATCAGGGACAATAAAATCCTTATTGGTGGCGAAGAGAGCGCCGGGCTGAGTATTAAGGGGCATGTTCCAGAGAAGGATGGCATTCTGGCCTGCCTGCTGGTCGCTGAAATGGTCGCGGTGGAAAAACGCACCCTGCGGCAGTTGCTGGACGATCTCTACTCGCGGGTGGGTGAAATCTACACACGGCGGATAAACCTCAGGCTCTCTCCGGAGCTTGAAGCGGCATTGCCGGAAAAGTTGGCCAATCCGCCGGAACAGATCGGCGGCCGGAAGATCGAAAAGATCATTCAGATCGATGGCAATAAATATCTTTTTGCCGACGGCTCCTGGATGCTGTTCCGCAAATCGGGAACCGAACCGGTGGTTCGTTTATATGGGGAAGCGAAGACGGCTGCCGGGCTGGAGGATCTGCTCAAGGCCGGCGAAGATTTTATCATGGCTTGAACGAGCTTCAGGAGACGAACCAGGTGGGAGTCGGCAATACTGACTCCCACCTGGCTATTCAGCATGCTGAGCCACGGCACTGGCAACCTGAATACTGAATTGATTGAGAGATTGATTCAGGCTGTTCACCAGCTCCTGGTAACTGGTCCCGATCTGCTGCCTGGAAACGAAGTGGCCACCAGCCACTTCATGTCTTTGGTGCGCGTTCTTCAACGACCAGCGGATATCCACAATAGAGTCCTGCCCAAGGATCCCGTCAAATTGATTCAGAGTCATATGCAATGCCAGATGACTTTCCTGGTTGGTGGGTTGCCAGGGGTATTCGCTGATACTCACCCCTTTCAGGTTGCGTGATAAATTTTCTTTCAGGACCCGCAGCAGATTATCCTGCAGCGGCTCGGCCCAGCGTTCGAATTCGGCGACGACGATTTCATTGGCACTGTTGCGGGTAATCAACTGCGGGCGATCAAGGTAGGGTGGAAAATAGAGCGGCCCCAGTTCCAGGGCCAGGCCGTTAGTCGTGGCCTGATGCTCAGTGACCTGCAGTGGCGTCAGCAGATAGTAGCGAGCCGGCTGTGATTCACTGCCGAGCTGAATGCAGGCGGTGCAGAGCAGCAGCGCCAGGACTGAAAATAGTTTCATTTTCCACCTCCGTTGGCTCGACCGCGCAGCAGGATTTGCGGATCACGCTCTATTTCTGCACTGAGATAGCGAACTGAACGGGCCGCGTTATTCATCTCCTGCAGGGTTAATGATAACTGCTGTTGCAGACGTGAATCATCGGAGGTCAGCGTTTGAATCTGTTCCATGGTGGCCGAGGTCTTGTCGGCAGCAGCCGAAAACTTCTCGAGGGCCTTCTCCAGGGACACTCGGGCGGTTTGAATGTCCTCGCTCAGTGGATCGATTTTTTCGTCCATATGCGCGATCATGCTTCTGGCGTCCCCCAGGGTCTGGCGCAGCGATTTGGCCAGAGGGATGAGTTGCGTATTGAGGTTCTCCAGTAACTGATTGAGATTGGTTGCAGTTTGGTCGAATTGCGCCAGGCCACTATGCAGGCTGGGGGAGGTGATCATCCGTTCGAATCCGTCGGCTGTCGGCAGTTCCGGGTGATCGGTTTTAAAACCGGTCAGGGTAATCGGTTTATTTGGATGCATGTCGAAATTGACGTAGAGTTGACCGGTCACCAGGCTGTCCAGCTCCAATTGGGCGCGGAGCCCCTTTTCAACCAGCGACTGAATCGGGTCGCGTCCGTCCATTGAGGTTTTCAGCGCCTCAATAAACCCTTGCTCGCTGCCATCCGCCTCGATTCTTGAAGGTTCGATTTCGATCAGCACCGGGATATGAAATTCAAAGTCGGTCGGTCGAACCCGGACATTGATATCCTTTACCTGGCCTATTTTTACACCGCGAAAGCGAACCGGTGAGCCGACATTCAATCCTTTCACCGAACGGTCAAAATGCAAAACGTACATGCTGGTTTCTGAAAACAGACCACCGGGGCCAAAGAATACCAGTCCGGCGACACTGAGCAGAATGGCGCCAACGACAAAGCTGCCTATGACCCTCGGGTCAACACGTTTTCGCCTGTACATACTCACCTCATAACAGAATTCAAGCGGGCAGTGACCTGCCATCTTGAGGTTAACATTTCAGTGCACCAGTTTTTCTTGTGGTAGCTAGGCTGCGCGGTTAAGAAATTTCTGTACCCGCGGGTCAGCACAGTCTTCCAACAGCTGCTTTGGCGATCCCTGGGCTATCATCGTTTTGCTCTCCGGATCGAGAAAGACCGAATTGTCTCCCACCGCGAAAATACTGGCCAGCTCATGGGTGACGATGACGATGGTCGCCCCAAGGCTGGCACGCAGTTCCAGAATCAGATCGTCGAGCAGCCGGGCGCTGACAGGATCGAGGCCGGCCGAAGGTTCATCAAAAAATAAGATATCCGGATCGAGGGCCATTGCCCGGG
>CAMYNR010000051.1 GCA_947259715.1 uncultured Desulfuromonadales bacterium | reverse complement strand
CGCTGAGGCCAGGTTGATGCCATTATCCAAGGCAACGAAGCTGCGAAACCACGCGACAGAAATAAAAAAAAGCCGTTTTTGCCTCCTTTTTTCGGCTTGGAAAAAAAGGAGGGCGCCTGTCGGGGCGCGACCCGACGGTCTTGACCCTTCCCAAAAAAGCAGAGAAAGGTCCACTCCCAGATGAACAACCTAAACAATATCCCAAAAAAAACCGAATTGGCCATCATCGGCTCCGGCCCCGGCGGTTACGCCGCCGCTTTTAGGGCGGCCGAGCTGGGCCTTTCCGTCACCCTGATCGACCCCGAAGCCAAGCCGGGCGGCGTTTGCCTGCATCGCGGTTGTATCCCCTCCAAGGCCTTGCTGCATGTCGCCAAACTGATCGCCGAAGCAGAAGAGTCGAAGGAGATCGGAGTCAGCTTCGGCAAGCCGAAGATCGATCTGGAACGGGTTCGCGAGTGGAAAAACGAGGTGATTGAAAAGTTGACCGGTGGCCTGGGGATGAAGGTCGACAAGCTTAAATTGAATTATGTGCGTGGCATCGCCAGGTTTAAGGATCGGCAAACCCTTTTGGTTGAGACGGCTGACGGCGGCCAGGGGGAGCTGGCCTTCCAGCAGGCGATTATCGCCAGTGGCTCGCGGCCGGTTTTATTGCCGCAGGTCGAGACCAGTCCAAGAATCATCGATTCAAGCGGCGCGCTGGAACTTGCCGAAGTGCCGAAGTCGCTGCTGGTTGTTGGGGGGGGCTATATCGGCTTGGAGCTTGGCTCGGTTTACGCTGCCTTGGGCAGCCAGGTCTCGGTTGTTGAGATGACTAATGGCCTGCTGCCCGGCTGTGACCGTGACCTGGTTTCGCAATTGAAACGGCGCCTCGATAAAAAATTTGCCGATATTCTGCTCAGCACCAAGGTAGTCGCCCTGAAAGAGCAGAAAAATGGTGTGGCTGTTACCCTGGAGGATAAGCAGGGCGAACAGAACAGTCGGCGCTTCGAGCAGGTTCTGATCGCCATCGGTCGCCGGCCCAATACCGAAAACCTTGGTCTGGAGAACACGGCGATCAAGGTCGACCAGAAAGGCTTCATCGAGGTCGACGGCCAGCTGCGCACCGCCGAAGCGAATATCTTCGCCATCGGTGACATCGCCGGTGAGCCGATGCTCGCCCATAAGGCCTACGGTGAAGCGCATGTCGCCGCTGAGGTGGCTGCGGGTAGAAAAGCGGTCTTTGATCCGCGCGGCATTCCGGCGGTGGTCTTTACCGATCCGGAGATCGCCTGGTGCGGGCTGACCGAAACCCAGGCGCGAGAACAAAAGATCCCGATCGAGACTGCCAAGCTGCCCTGGCGCGGTAACGGCCGCACCCTGAGTCTGGGCCGCGAAGACGGGATGACCAAGCTGATCGTCGATCCGGAAAATGACCGCCTGCTCGGCATCGCCGTGGCCGGCCCCGGAGCCGGCGAACTGATCGCCGAGGGGGTGTTGGCGCTGGAAATGGCCGCGGTCAGCGAAGACCTGCGCAAGACCATCCATCCGCATCCGACACTATCGGAAACACTCTTTGACGCGGCGGAGATGTTGTTTAAGGGGTGAATCGGAGCCCTTTGTTCCGAGCGTTCGGCTGTGACGAATTTTTTTCTTGCACTGATCGAGCTCTTTAAGGTAAAAAAGCGCTCCGGATCGACAGGATCTGGACCTGTTGAATGCAAACAGCAACAAACCTGCGGGGTCATTTCCCGCAGGGACTTGAAGTTTTAAGTCCCTATCGTCTAGCCTGGCCCAGGACACCGCCCTTTCACGGCGGCGACGGGGGTTCGAATCCCCCTGGGGACGCCACATTGAAAACGCCCTTTCCAAGTACTTGGGAGGGCGTTTTAACTTTACCGAGGGGTTCGAAGCGAAGCGAGCGCTGACTTAATGTCAGAAAAGCTGCCAGGGATGGCAGCGTCAGCGAGCGGCGGGGAGCCGACGCAGGAATCCGCGTGATGCGGGTGACGAAGTGGGTGAATCCCCCTGGGGACGCCAGATTGAAAACGCTCTTCCTGCTTGTCGGGGGGAGCGTTTTTAACTTTTGGCGGAGCTGTTTGCGTTTCGACCATGCCATTTCAAATATGTTAGTATCCAAGCGTTTACACGTATCACCTACTTTTTACTCACTGTTAATCCTGCATACGAGTTTTATTTATGACGGTAGAGATTTTTTCCGACGGTGCCTGCTCCGGTAATCCGGGGCCGGGCGGTTATGGCACCATCCTGCGCTTTGGCAAGCATGTCAAGGAGCTCTCAGGCTATGATCCGGAGACGACCAACAACCGGATGGAGCTGTTGGGGGCGATCGCCGGCCTTGAGGCGTTGACCCGGCCCTGTCAGGTGCACGTGACAACCGATTCGCAATACCTGGTCAAAGGAATGACGGAGTGGATTTCCGGCTGGCAGCGCAAAGGCTGGAAAAACTCCAAGAAGGAGGAGGTGGCCAACCGCGACCTCTGGGAGCGGCTGGTTGAGCTTGGCAAAATCCATGAGATCACCTGGATCTGGGTCAGGGGGCATGCCGGTCACGCTGAGAACGAACGCTGCGACGAGTTGGCGCGTCAGGCGATTGTCAACAACAGCTGATTCAGGACAGATAGAGATAAGTTTTTCCTTTTCCGGCTCGGTTTTTGGGCCAAAGTTTTTTTACCCACAGCGAATCGCACAAAAGATAATTGTGGTAACATTTACAGCGTTGTCTGATTGTCCATAGTCTTTTTTCGAAATTGGATCTGCATGTTGCCAACAACCAAACCACCGACAAACCTCGTTCCTTCAGGCCCTCCCGGGGCTGAAGATTTGCTCACGCTCGGCCTGTATGTCCTGATCGCCACCGGGTTGATTCTGCTGCTGCTGATTCTCGCCCGGGTGCTTGGCAGTCGGACGGACTCCGTCATGAAGGGGCAGCCGTATGAGTCGGCGGTGCTGCCGACGGGCGAGGCCCGGCTGCGCGAGCCAGTGCCCTTTTATCTGGTGGCAATCTTTTTTATCGTCTTCGATGTCGAAGCGGTCTTTATCGTCTCCTGGGCGGTCGCCTATGATCTGCTCGGCTGGGCCGGTTTCTGGCAGATCAGTTTTTTTATTGTCATCCTGTTTCTTGGTCTGGTCTATCTGTGGAAAATGGGCGGCCTCGACTGGGGTTCGGAAATGTCCCGTGAGCGGATGCTCGCCCGGAGGAGCAAGTGAGCGAGAAAATTCCCCAGGGAGTTCTGCTGACCAGGGTTGACGATCTGATCAACTGGGGGCGCAAGAACAGCATGTGGCCGATGTTCTTCGGCCTCTCCTGCTGTTTTGTTGAGATGATGACCAGTATGACGCCGCGCTTCGACCTGGCCCGTTTTGGCGCAGAGGTGCTGCGGGGCACCCCGCGTGAAGCCGATCTGATGGTCATCTCCGGCACCCCGTTCAAAAAGATGGGCGCCTCGATCCTGCGCCTTTACGAGCAGATGCCGAACCCCAAGTGGGTGATCTCCATGGGCAGCTGCTCAAATTCGGGTGGTATGTACGACGTCTACTCGGTGATGCAGGGGGTCAACCAGATCCTGCCGGTCGATGTCTACATCCCTGGCTGTCCGCCGCGCCCGGAAGCCTTTATGCAGGGGCTGATGGAACTGCAGAAGAAAATCGCCGCAGAGGAACAGCCGACCCGCAAGGTGCTGGGCATGAAAGGCGGCAGCGAAGGAACGACGGTGCCGCCATTGATCGACGGCGTCAGCAAGGATCGCGATCCGCGAGGCCCCGGTTTCGGCAACGATCCGGTCCGCGGCACGGCTCAACAGCCACCGGAATTTGCCAACAGCCGGACCTATTTTCCCTGGCGACCGCCGCAGCCGAAACAGCTTTTCCCCGATAACACCGAACAGCTCTATCGCGAGGTGCAGGAGCGGTTTGCCGGGCAGGTCATTCACGATCCGCTGGCTGCCGACATGCCGACCCTGGTGGCGCCACCGGAGCGGCTCAGGGACTTGCTCTATTTTCTCAAGCATGAGTCCAGCCAGAAGTACCGGCGCCTGGAAGATTTGACCGCGGTTGATGAACGGTCCCGGCGGGCAGCCCCCGATCATCAGTTCACCCTGGTTTATCACCTGCTCAATTTCGAATTGCCCGGCTACCTGCGGATTAAAGTGAAATTGTCCGGTGAGTATCCCGAAGCTCCCTCCGTGACCAGTGTCTGGCCGTCGGCCGGCTGGTACGAGCGGGAAGTCTTCGACATGTTCGGCATCAGGTTTACTAAGCATCCGGACCTGCGCCGGATCCTCATGCCGGAAGGCTGGCCGGGGCATCCGCTGCGCAAGGAGCACCCATCAAGGGCGACGGAGATGGCCCCCTTCACCGCTAAATCGGCGGAGGATTATATCCCGCTGGAAGGGGATAAACTGGTGCCCCTCGAAGGCGCGGATGATGGCAGCATGGTTCTCAACCTGGGTCCGCATCATCCGGGAACCCACGGCGTGTTGCGCTTTGTGCTGCGCATGCACGGCGAGGAGATTTCCGATCTGGATGTCGACCTCGGTTACCACCATCGCGGCGCCGAGAAACTTGGTGAGCGGCAGCACTGGAATCAGTATATCCCTTACACCGACCGGATCGATTACCTCTCCGGGGTGCAGAACAACCTGGCTTACCTGAACTCCCTGGAAACCCTGCTCGGCGTTGAGGTGCCAGCGCGCGCACGCTACGCCCGGGTGATGCTCTGCGAGCTGTTCCGCATAGCCAATCACCTGGTCTGGCTCGGCACCTTCGCCCATGATGTTGGCGCCATGACACCGGTCTTTTACTGCTTTGAGTCGCGGGAGAAGATTTTCGACATCATCGAACTGATCACCGGCGGTCGCATGCATCCGTCCTGGTTCCGCATCGGCGGCCTGCCCCTCGATCTGCCGGATGGCTGGGAACAGCAGGTGGCGGCCTTCACCGATGGCTTTGCCAGGCGGATTAATGAGCTCGACAGTATGCTCACCGACGGACCGATTTTCCGCCTCCGCACCGAAGGGATCGGCGATGTCAGTCTGGAACAGGCCCTCGACTGGGGCTTTTCCGGCCCGAACCTGCGCGCCTGCGGCATGAACTGGGATCTGCGCCGCAACATGCCTTACAGCAGTTATGAGGAGTTCGACTTTGAGGTGGCGACGGCCAAGGATGGTGACAGCTTCTCCCGTTACCTGGTACGGATGGAAGAGTTGCGCCAGTCGCTGCGCATCGTGCAGCAGGCGGCCAAAGGAATGCCGGGTGGGCGCTGGATGACCGATGATTATCGCTACGCCTACCCGCAGCGCCAGGACGGGCTGCACGATATCGAAAGTCTGATTCACCACTTTGTCAATGTCAGCAGCGGTCTCGCGCCGCCGGTTGGTGAATGTTACCGGGCGACCGAATCGAGCAAGGGAGAATGCGGCTACTATCTGATCAGCGATGGCGGCCCGAGCGCCTACCGTTGCCGGATCCGCACACCGTCCTTTGCGCATATGCAGGCATTGCCGGAGATGAGCAAGGGCTGGCTGATAGCTGATTTTATTACTATCGTCGGGTCGATAGATTTCGTGCTCGCCGACCTCGACAGGTAGGTGGGAGGGGCTGATGAAACGACCCCATCTGCTGCGTTATGCTTGTGCCGCGATCCTCGACGTAGCGCAGCTACGCCTGTGGGCGCGACTCTGCGCATGCCTTGCATCTGGGGCCGTTTGATCAGCCCTTGGTCGGCGGTGGTAAGGAATTCAAAAAATATTGCGCGTGAAATTTGAACGGTTTTAAATGATGAACAGAAAAGCTTCAAATAGGAAAATTTGATGGCCCATGAAGAAAATATAGAGCAAGCCGGTCTACTTGAGGAAGAGCAGATCGCTGAATTCATTCACCATGCGGGGCAGATCGAACATCCGCGCGAGATGATCATCGATATCCTTCGGGCGATCCAGAAGAATCATGGCTGGGTGCCGGACGAAGGGGTCGAGTTGACGGCGACCATTCTGGGGCTGACGGCCTTGGAGGTCGAGGAGATCGCCACCTTTTACGATAAGATTTATCGCAAGCCGGTCGGTCGCTATCCGATTCATATCTGCGATTCGATCTGCTGCTGGAGCCGTGGCGGCGAAGAGCTGGCTGCTCACCTGCAAGAGAAGCTTGGCGTTGCGCTGGGACAAACCACTGCTGACGGGCTGTTTACCTTATTGCCCTCCTGCTGCCTGGGGGGCTGCGGCAGGGCGCCCGGGGTGATGGTCGATCAGCGCTTTTATGGCAATCAAAATGCGGAAGAGATCGAGAAGTTGATTGAGAAATTGCGTCAGGAGGCGGCCGCGTGAGCACGCCTCAGCTGCTCTTCAAGAATCGTCGCCCCGGCGAGACGGTTTTTCTCAAAGGCTACCGGGCGACGGGTGGCTACCAGGGCCTGGAGCAGGCGTTCCGCGACCTGACCCCGGAGGAAATTCGCCAGCGGGTTAATGATTCAAACCTGCGCGGGCGGGGCGGGGCCGGGTTTCCGACCGGGGTGAAGTGGGGGTTCTTTCCCCACGATAAACCGGGTCCGAAATATCTGGTCTGCAACTGCGACGAGATGGAACCGGGCACTTACAAGGATGGCGAGCTGCTGGCGGCAGACCCGCACCAGCTGGTTGAGGGGATGATCATCTCGGCCTATGCTCTGCAGACCGATGTTGGTTACATCTTCATCCGCTATGCCTATGAGCAGCAGGCGGAGAACCTGCGCCGGGCGATTGCCGAAGCGACCGAGGCCGGCTATCTGGGGAAAAATATCCTCGGCAGCGGATTCGACTTTGAGCTGCATGTGCATGGCAGCGCCGGTCGGTATATCCTCGGCGAGGAGACCGCGCTGCTGAACGGGCTGGAGGGGAAAAGGCCGAATCCGCGCCTGAAGCCCCCTTTTCCGGCGGTCAAGGGGCTGTTTGGCCGCCCGACCACGGTGAATAACGTCGAAACCCTGGCCAACATTCAGCACATCATCACTGGCGGTGCCGATTGGTTTCGCGATCTGGCCCTGACCATCGATGGCTCCGGGACCAAGCTCTACGGGCTGTCAGGGCATCTCAATCGCACCGAATGCCATGAACTGCCGGTCGGCACGCCGCTCAGGCAGATTGTCGAGGAGTACGGCGGCGGGGTCTGGCAGGGGCGAAAATTCAAGGCCTGCCTGCCTGGTGGTGCTTCGACCCCCTATTTAACCGCTGCCCACCTGGATGTGGCGCTTGATTTCGACAGTCTGGAGGCTGTCGGCAGCCGCTTCGGTACCGCCGGGGTGACGGTTTTCGATGATCGGACCTGCATGGTCGCGGCGACCTTGAACCTGATCCGGTTTTTCGAGCGGGAATCCTGCGGCTGGTGCACTCCCTGTCGCGATGGTTTGACCATGGTCGCCTGGTTGCTGCAAATGTTGGAAGCTGGTCAGGCCACACCCGAACATCATGGCATGCTTAGGGACCAACTGGCGAACATCTCCGGTACCAGCTTCTGCGCCCTGGCTGAAGGGGCGATGGGGCCGCTGGCGGGCCTGCTGGAACATTTCGAGCAGGAGATCGCCGACCATATTAAAAAGGGCTGCTGCCCGTTTCAATGATGGGTAGGGGCAGACCCCCGTGTCTGCCCTGGTCGATAGACGAAACAGGCGGGCGAACACCCAGGTTCGCCCCTACAGGATAAAAATGCCAACACTGACCATCGACAATCAGCAGGTCACCGTTCCGGAAGGTGCCAGCGTTCTCACTGCCGCCGAGCAGTTGGGTATCGTGATTCCGCATTTCTGTTACCACAAAGCGCTTGGTGCCGTCGGGGCCTGCCGGCTGTGCGCCGTGACCGTGCTGGAGGGATCACAGAAGGGGCTGAAGATGTCCTGCCTGATTCCTGCTGAGGAGGGCATGGTGGTGCTCACCGGCGATGAGCGTTCGGCCAACTTCCGCGCCCGGGTCATCGAATGGCTGATGATCAACCATCCCCATGACTGCCCGGTCTGCGATGAGGGGGGTGAGTGCCAGCTGCAGGAGATGACCATTGCCGGCGGCCATGATATTCGCCGCTATCGCGGTAAAAAACGAACCTACAACAATCAGGATCTTGGCCCCTTTGTGGTCCAGGAGATGAACCGCTGTATCCAGTGTTACCGTTGCGCGCGGACTTACCAGGATTACTGCGGTGGGCGCGATTTCGGTGTGCAGGGATCACGTAATCGGGTCTTTTTCGGCCGTTTCGAAGATGGCATGTTGGAAAGCGATTTTTCCGGCAACCTGGTTGATGTCTGCCCGACTGGAGTTTTCACCGACAAGACCTTCCGCTTTAAAAGCCGCTACTGGGATCTGCAGGAAGCGTCTTCGATCTGTCCGCACTGCTCCCTCGGTTGCGCAACGGTTCCTGGTGCCCGCCTGCGTGAGTTGCAGCGGGTGCGCAGCGGCATCAACCCGCAGGTTAACGGTCACTTCATCTGCGACCGGGGCAGGTTCGGCAGCGGTTATGTCAATCATCCCGAGCGCCCCCGGCAAGCCCGGAGCGATCGCGAGGGAACGCTGGATATCGATGCTGCAGTGCGTTTGTTGAAGAGCCGCAGCCAGCAGTTGATCGCCGAACATGGGCCCGATGCGGTACTATTGCTTGGCTCGGCGCGGGCTTCGCTGGAAGCCAACTGGCTGTTGCAGCAGTGGGCCTGGCAGCTGGGCTGCAGCGCTCCACTGTTTGGTGCCCACAGTGCGCGGCATGCGGCGGCTCAGGTCGCGGCCAAAGACCTATCGGCGCGCCTGGCATCGCTGGAACAGCTGCGCAGCAGCGACCTGGTGGTGGTCTTTGGCGCCGACCCGCTGGCCGAAGCGCCGATGTTGGCGCTGGCGCTGCGTCAGGTGATCCGCCAGGGGGGACAGGTGATGATCTACGATCCGCGCCCCATTGAGCTGCCCTGGGAGTTTGATCATACTTCCCTCTCGTGCCAGGACCTGCTGAACCTGGTCGGCGGGGAGAAAACGGCTGAAGGGGATATGTTGCAAGATTTGCTGCAGCGTTCAGAGCGACCGGTGCTGGTCGGTGGCGGCGACCTGCTGGGTCCCAATGGGTTGCAAAAGTTGGGTCGTCTGGCGGCCGAGTTGACCAGCGAAGAGCGTCCTTGCCTGGTGCATCCGCTGCTCTCCGCCCCAAACAGCTTCGGCGCGGCCCTGCTCAGTCCGACTGAACCGGCCGACCTGCTCTCCCGCCTGGAGTCGGGGTTGGTGAAGATGCTGGTCTGCCTGGAAACCGATCCCTTGCTCGAAGCCCCGCAGAGCAGCAAGTTTGCCCGCTGCCACCGGTCGAAACCGCCGGCAGTTACGTCAACAACGAAGGGCGACTGCAGGCCTTCGCGCCGGTCATCAAGCCCGGCCTGCCGATCGCCGAAACCGGCGCCGGCGATCATCCCCCCCGTGACTTTCGCCAGGAAAGCCCTGGCAGCCAGCCGCGACCCGCCTGGTGGCTATTGCAGCAACTGCTTGGTGAGGAAGGTGATCTCACTGAGGTACGGCAGCGCATCGCTGCGGCATTGCCGCGCCTGGAGGGGCTGCTGAGAATAACCCCAGGGGATGAGGGCATCCGTCTCCCCAGCTCCGCGGTCGCTTCGGCGCTTAACGCCAAGCCTCCTCAGGGGCCGATTGACAGTCTCGAGCTGCTGGTCAGCCAGGCACCCTATGGAGGTGAGCTTTTCAGCCGCTTCTCGGCCAAGCTGGTGCCGCGGTTTACTGCCGCCAGCCTCTGCCTGAATCCAAAGGATGCCGAAGCGCGTGGCCTGGAAGAGGGTCAGCAGGTGCTTCTTGAGGCTGAGGGGGAGCGTTTTAGCCTACCGCTGCGCACCGATGAGCGGCTGGCGGCCGGCTGCGCGCTGGTCGAAAGCAGCGCCGCCTTGTCACAGCTGGTTCCAGGATCTCAAGGTGTCTATTGCCAGGTGAGCAAGGAGGTGCAGGATGCCTGAGCAGCTGCTCACCTATGCGCTGATTCTCGCCAAGCTGGGGCTTATCTTTTTTGTCATCCTCACCCTGGCCGCCTATCTGGTGCTGGCCGAGCGGAAAATTCTGGCGCGTATGCAGCTGCGCTACGGACCGAACCGGGTGGGGCCTTTTGGTATGTTGCAGCCACTCTCCGATTTGATCAAGCTGCTGACCAAAGAGGATTTCCTGCCGGCGACTGCCGATAAGTGGCTGTTTTTAATTGCCCCGGGGCTTTCGGCGGTGACTGCTCTGCTGACCTTCGCCGTGGTGCCTTTCGGCCCGCCGCTGGAGATTTTCGGCCAGACCCTGCCGCTGGTGGTCATCGATCTGAATATCGGCGTGCTCTATTTCCTTGGCCTGTCATCGCTGGCGGTTTACGGAATGGCCCTGGGCGGCTGGGCGTCCAACTCCAAATACGCCCTGCTCGGCAGTATCCGCGGGCTGGCCCAGCTGATCAGTTATGAGCTGGCCCTGGGGCTGTCATTGGTGCCGGTGGTGATGATGGCGCGCTCTTTTTCCCTGACCGAGATCGTCATGGCGCAGGCGCAGATCCCTTACCTCCTGCTCAATCCGCCGGCCTTTCTGATTTTTCTGATCAGCGTGGTGGCGGAGAGCAAGCGGATCCCCTTCGATCTGCCCGAGGCGGAGAATGAGCTGGTTGCCGGCTTCCATACCGAGTATTCGGGGATGCGCTTCGGCCTGTTTTTTGTTGGCGAGTATATCAACCTGATTATTCTTGGCGCGATGATTACCGTCTTTTTTCTCGGCGGTTGGCATGGCCCTTATCTGCCGGGGGTGGTCTGGTTCTCCCTTAAGGTTCTGGCGATCTGTTTCTTCTTTATCTGGGTGCGCGCCAGTCTGCCGCGTCTGCGCTATGATCAACTCATGCACTTTGGCTGGAAGCTGCTGCTGCCGCTGGCGTTGTTGAACGTGCTGGTGACCGGGGCGGTGCTTTTATGGATAGGATAAGCGATGCATCTCTGGCGTGACCTTCGGGGCACCCTGCAACCATTCTGGGTGACCCTGCGCAATATGTTCCGCAAGCCGGTGACGATTCAATACCCGGAGCAGCGGCGCGAACCGCCGCCACGCTACCGGGCCCGGCTGATCCTGACCCGCGATCCGGATGGGCAGGAGCGCTGTGTCGCCTGTCATCTCTGCAGCGCCGCCTGTCCGGTCGATTGCATTTCGATGCAGGCCACCGAAGCTGAGGATGGCCGGCGTTACGCGGCCTGGTTCCGGATCAACTTCAGCCGCTGCATCTTCTGCGGCCTTTGCACCGAAGCCTGCCCGACCCTGGCGATCCAGGTGACCAACGATTTTGAGTTGGCCGGTCGCGACCCGCTCAAGCTGGTCTACGAAAAGGAGGATCTGCTGGTCGATCATTGTGGCCAGGAGCCCGACTATAATTTTTACCGCCAGGCCGGAATTGGCGTTGCTGCCCCGCGCGGCAGCAATCCGACGGAAACGCCACCGGTCGATGTCAAGGACCTGCTGCCATGAGCGCCACCCTGATGTTTTATATTCTCGGGGCGATTGCCGTTATCGCCACGCTGCTGGCGATTACCCGGCGCAATCCGGTGCATGCGGTGATCTATCTGGTAAACAGTTTTTTCGCTCTGGCGCTGCTCTTTTATCTGCTTGGAGCGCCGCTGGTTGCGGCCTGGGAGGTGATTATCTATGCCGGGGCGATCATGGTGCTGTTCCTGTTCATTATCATGATGCTTGAGCTGGCCCCGGGGGGGGAGACGGATCGTTACGGCCCCAACTGGGTGAAGTGGGTGCCGATCCTGCTCTTGGCTGGCGCCCTGGGTGCCTGCACCCTGCTGCTGACCAGCCTCGATCCGACCACCGCCGATGGGGTGCCGCGCTGGTATGCCAGCCCGCGCGATTTCGGCTACGCGCTGTTTAAGGAGTACGCCCTGGCGGTGGAGATCGTTTCTTTCCAGCTGCTGTTCGCTGCGGTTGGCGCCTTCTATGTCGGCAAGCCGGAATCGAAACGCAAAGGCCGTGGAGGTGAGGCATGATCGTCCCCCTCGAGCACCTGCTGATTCTGTCCACCACACTGTTTTTTCTCGGACTGGTCTGTGTGCTGGTGCGCCGCAACCTGATTATGATCCTGATCGGGGTAGAAGTGATGCTTAACGCCGTCGGCCTGACTTTGGTCGGGGCGTCCAGTTTCTGGCAGCAGCTCGACGGGCAGATAATGGTGATCTTTCTGATGGCGATGACCTCGGCGGAGGTGTCGATCTCACTGGCCATGGTGGTCTATCTCAATCGGCGCAAGCAGAGTATCGATATCCGTTCTTTTGACGAGATGAGGGGCTGACGATGCTGGCCTTGGTCTTAATTTTGCCGCTGGTCGGCGGCCTGTTCAATGCCTGCTTCGGCAGTCGGCTGCCGCGCCCCTTGCAGGCGCTGATCGCCAGCGGCGCGGTGTTTGCCAGCTTTCTGGCGGCGCTGGCCTGCTGGCCGCAGGCAACTGGTGCGGGGCTGCACGTCAACCTGTTTACCTGGCTGCAGAGTGGCGGTTTCACGGCCGAGGTCGGTCTGCTGTTCGATCCGCTGGCGGCGATCATGACCCTGATGGTGACCGGGGTCGCCGGGCTGATTCATATTTACGCGGCCAGTTACATGGCCGATGAGCATGATCAGGCGCGCTTTTTCGCCCTGCTGAACCTCTTTGTCTTCGCCATGCTGACCATCATTCTGGCTGACAACCTGCTGTTGATGTTTCTCGGCTGGGAAGGGGTTGGTTTCTGTTCCTATGCGCTGATCGGCTTCTGGTATCGCAAGGCGGAAAATGCCCGCGCGGGGCGCAAGGCGTTTATCGTCACCCGGATCGGTGATCTGTTTTTTACCGTCGGCCTGCTCTGGCTGTTCAGCCTGTTTGGCACCATCGGTATCGAAGCGATCAACGGCCGCGCGGCCGAACTCGATCCAACCACCCTGACCATTATCTCCTTGCTGCTGCTCGGCGGCGCCTGCGGTAAAAGCGCTCAGCTGCCGCTGATGAGCTGGCTGCCGGATGCCATGGCCGGTCCGACGCCGGTTTCGGCGCTGATTCACGCTGCCACAATGGTCACCGCCGGGGTCTATCTGCTCTGCCGGATGTTCCCGCTGGTCTCACTGTCGACCATGGCGCTGGATGTGATCGCCGTGGTCGGGATGCTGACCGCCCTGTATGCGGCGACCTGTGCTCTGGCGCAGACCGAAATCAAACGGGTGCTGGCCTACTCAACGATGAGCCAGGTCGGCTATATGTTCCTGGCAGTCGGCCTGGGCAGCGTCTCGGCAGCGATGTTCCACCTGCTGACCCATGCCTTTTTCAAAGCCCTGCTGTTCATGGGGGCTGGCTGTATCATTCAGCTGGCCGGCCACGAGAACAATATTTTTCTCATGGGCGGGCTGCGCAAGCGCTCGAGAAGTGTTTTCTGGTTGTTTCTGATTGGCCTGCTCTGTCTCGCTGGAGCGCCCTTGACCGATGGTTTTTTCTCCAAAGACCTGATTCTGGCGACCGCCTTTGCTCATGGCGATCCTTTTCATCTCAGTCTGTATGGTCTCGGTGTGCTGACCGCCGGGTTGACCTCGCTGTACAGCTTCCGGCTGGCCTATCTGGTTTTCGGCGGAGATTATCGGGGCGAGGAGCTGCCTCATGCGGTGTCCAAGGTGATGATCTGGACGCTGGTTCCGCTGGGGATCTCGGGCTTGGCCGGCGGTTTCTTGAACCTGCCTCATTTTATCGGCGGGCACGCCTGGCTGTCCCATTGGCTGGGCCGTGATAATGAGGTGCCGAATCTCAGTTTGCAGACCGAGTACTACTTGCTGGCGCTGGCTTTTGGGACCTTTTTGCTCGGCTGGTTGATTGCGCATCTGCGCTATCACCGCTTTGTCGAACGAGAACCGGGACCGGTCAGCGGATTCTTTTTGTCCGGCTGGCGCTGCGATGCCTTTTTCGATCGCCTCTTGATCCGCCCCTTCCGGCAGCTCTGTCGTTTCTGCTGGCAAGGGGTCGATCTGGCTTTGATCGATGGACTGGTGGAGAGTTTCTCCCGGGCCTGCTTCGTTTGGGGGCATGTGCTGCGGTATCTGGCGGATGGCAAGATTTCCCGCTATCTGCAGAGCTTCGCCTGGGGTTTGTTGTTGATTGTAAGCTGGTTCCTTCTGCGGGCGATTGCTTGAGTGGGGCTGATGAAAATACCCCGTCTGCGGCGTTATGCTTGACTTTGACTCCTCGACGTAGCGCTGCTACGCCTGCGGGTCAAAGTCTGCGCAAGCCTTGCATCCGGAGCATTTTGATCAGCCCTGTGGAATCCGTAAGTAGAAAATATTAAACCTATAACCAAAAGAAGGTGGCAAAGATCCCTATATCTAACGCAAGGACCCAAAGAGGATAGAAGAGGCGGAGAGATTTGGTTTTCTCTGCGAGCTCTGCGGTCTCTCCGTCTCTGCGTTAAAAACCTTTTTTAGATTCCAGGCTCGAAAAATAAAGGCGCCTTTTTCGTTATGATTGCAGATACATCGACAAATTTTCCGATCCTCAGTCTGCTGCTCTGGTTGCCGCTGCTCGGCTCCCTGCTCTGTCTGGTCTGGCGCAAATCGCCGAATGCCTGTCGCTGGCTGGCGCTGGGAACGACCAGCCTGCTGCTGGTGGTCAGCATCGGCCTGGCCATGTCGGTTGACCCGGTCGGCGGCTGGTTGAAGTACGAGGACTACCGCTGGATCGAAACCTTCGGCATCCGCTACACCCTGGGTCTGGACGGGATCTCGCTGCTGCTGATCCTGCTGACCGCCTTTCTGCAGGTGATCGCCGTACTGATTTCCTGGGATATGCGCTACCACCCGGCGCTCTTCTTCGCTCTGGTTCTGGTCCTGGAAACCGGGATCATCGGCGTCTTTCTTGCCCTCGACATGGTGCTGTTTTATCTCTTCTGGGAGCTGATGCTGATCCCGATGTTCTTTTTGATCGGGGTCTGGGGGCATGAACGGCGGGTTTATGCCGCGGTGAAGTTCTTCCTCTTTACCCTGGCTGGCAGTCTGCTGCTGTTGCTGGCACTGATCAGCCTCTATCTGCTGCATGGCGAGCAGACCGGGGTCTACAGCTTTGCCTTGGACGCGTTGAAACAGACCGAACTGAGTTCGACCCAGGAGATGCTCTTTTTCCTCTGCTTTATGGCTGCTTTTGCCGTCAAGGTGCCGCTCTTTCCTTTTCATACCTGGTTGCCCGATGCCCACACCGAGGCGCCGGCGGCCGGTTCCGTCGATCTGGCCGGGCTGCTGCTGAAAACCGGGGTTTACGGGATGATCCGTTTTGCCTTTCCGCTTTTTCCGCTGGCGACGCAAAAGGCCCTGCCGGTGTTGGCGGTGCTCGCCCTGATCGGTTTGTTCTATGCGGCCTGGGTCGCTTATCTGCAGCTGGATGTCAAACGGATCGTCGCCTATTCGTCGATTTCCCATCTCGGCTTTGTCATTCTCGGTTTGGCGGCCTGGAACCAGACCGCCTGGGAGGGGAGCATTCTGCTGATGATCAATCATGGCGTCACCACCGGCGCGCTGTTCGTCATGATCGCGATGATCCGTCAGCGGACCGGGACCCGGGAAATCGAAAAGTTGGGCGGACTCTGGCGTACCCAGCCGAATCTTTCGGCCTTCTTTCTGCTGTTCTGTTTCGCATCCCTGGGATTGCCGGGGCTGGCCAACTTTGCCGGTGAGATTCTGATCCTGATCGGCACCTTCGCTGAGCATCCGGTCTGGGCCAGCCTGGCGGTTGGCGGGGTGCTGTTCTCTGCCGCCTACATGCTGCGTCTGGTACAGGAAGTGATCTGGGGGCCAAGTTGCCATCCTCACGATCGGCACGATCTCTGCGCCCGTGAATGGCTGATTGTGGTTCCACTGGCGCTGCTGGTGGTGCTGCTTGGCTGCTATCCGCAACCGATCCTGGAGCCACTACGGGAGCCGGTGCAGATGCTGCTTGGAGGGCTGCCATGAGTCTTGCTGAACTGCTCTCCCTGTTGCCGCAATTGATTCTCGCTTTGGGGGGGACCGCAATTTTGATGTGCGGTGCCTGGCTGCCGAATCGCCGCCTCTGGCTGCTGACCGGCATGGGGGTGGCGCTGACGGCGGCCTTGACCGCTGGCTTGATGGAGCCGCCGCTGGCGGAGGTTGCCGGGATGTACGGGACCTCGCTTTACGCACGCTTCTGTACGATCTTCTGGGCTTTGATTATCGCCCTGACGCTGATGATCTCCTGCCGCTACGCCGAGCTGCATAAATTCGGCGGCGGCGAGTATGCTTCACTGCTGCTGTTTGCCGGGACCGGCATGAGTCTGCTTTCGGCGGCCACCTCGCTGGTCGGTTTGTTCCTCGGCCTGGAAGCTTTTACCCTGGTGCTCTACATCCTGATCGCCTTCAACCGGACCGATAATCGTGGCGCCGAAGCCGGGCTTAAATACCTGGTCCTGGGCGCTGTGGCAACCGGATTCCTCGCTTTTGGCATCGCCTTGATCTATACCGCCTCCGGCAGCTTTCATCTGCAGGAGGCTTTGGCCGGCCTGCAAGTCGAAGGCAGCCTGCGGCCCCTCGGTCTGGCCGGCTGGGCGCTGCTGCTGGTGGCGGTTGGTTTTAAAATCTCCCTGGTCCCCTTTCACCTGTGGACTCCGGATGTTTATCAAGGCGCTCCGGCGCCGATCAGCGCAGTGTTGGCAACGGCGGCGAAGGGAGCCGTGGTTACCGCATTCCTGCCCTTGCTGGCGGGCCTTGGCAGCGCCGGCGCGGAGGTCAAATCGATCATCTGGCTGTTGGCGATCATCACCATGCTGGTCGGCACCTTCGCTGCTTTGCCGCAGACCAATCTGAAGCGCATGCTGGCCTATTCCTCGGTGGCGCACATGGGCTACATGATGATTGCTCTGCTGGTCGGCGGAGAGATCGGTGGGCAGGCACTGCTCTTCTACCTGATCGTCTACAGCTTTGCGACTTTCGGCGCCTTTGGCGTGGTGACCTCCTGGGCGCTGGAGAACGAAGAAATTCAGGACTACGCGGATATCCGCGGGCTTGGCTATCTGCACCCGCGGCGCTCATCGGCGCTGGCCGCTTTTCTTTTTTCCCTGGCGGGGATTCCGCCATTGGCCGGATTCTTCGGTAAGTTTGGCATTTTTCATGCGGCGCTGCGCAGCGACTATGCCGAGTTGGCGATCATCGGGATTTTCACCTCGCTGGTTTCCCTCTATTACTATATGCGGCCAATTATCGTGCTGTTTATGCAGGATCGTGCCGCCTACCAGTTGCGCGAAGGCTGCCGCGAGGAGTTTGTCCTGTTGGCCAGTTGCTTTGCGGCGATTCTGCTGCTTGGGGTTTATCCCGGGCCGCTGCTGGAGTTAATCATCCTAGTGCTGCCTTAGGTGCTCAAGACGAACATCGGCAGCACTTTTGCGAAAGGGGCTCCCTATGTTAAAGGTGTATGGAATGCCACGCAGTCGCGCCACCCGGGTGGTCTGGGCACTGGAAGAGCTGGCGCTGGAATATCGCTACCATTTGGTCGATCTGTTAAAAGGCGAAGGACAGCAGCCCGAGTTCCTGGCTCTAAATTCCAGCGGCAAGATTCCGGTGCTGGTCGACGATGGGCTGGTTTTATCTGAATCGGCGGCGATTTGCACCTATCTGGGCGATAAGTATCCGCAGCGCGAGCTGGTGCCGAAGCCAGGAACTGCTGAGCGGGGTCACTATGACCAGTGGTGTTACTTTGTGCTGACGGAGTTGGAGCAGCCGCTCTGGACCATGGCCAAGCATAAATTTGTGTTCCCGAAAGAGAAGCGGCGCGAGGAGATTTTACCTGTGGCGGCCTGGGAATTCCAACGGGCGGCAGGGTTGCTGGCGCAAGGATTGGCGGGGCAGGATTATCTGGTCGCCGAGCGCTTTACTCTGGCCGACCTGCTGGCAGCGCATACCCTGATCTGGGCGCGGGCCTTCAAAGTTCCCCACAGCAGTCAACTTTTGGACGATTACGAGCAGCGGATCAGCTCCCGCCCAGCTTACGAGCGCGCTAAGCAGCGGGAGGCGGGCGGCGACTAGGGAGGCAAGGATGGCAAGTCAGCAACAGCTACAGCAGTTTTTAAGTTCACCAGTGATTGGGGTGGTCGGCGCTTCAAACGATCGCAACAAGTTTGGCAACAAGGTGCTGCGCTGCTATCAGCAGCATCAGCGGGCGGTGATTCCAGTGCATCCGGCTCAGACCGAAGTCGAAGGGCTGAGCTGTGTCTCCTCGGTGGCGGAACTGCCGGCGGAGGTGACCAGTATTTCCGTTATTACCCCACCACAGGTGACGGAAAAAGTCGTCCAACAGGCCGCTGAGAAAGGGATCAGGAATATCTGGATGCAGCCCGGCGCGGAAAGTGAGGCCGCAGTGAGCTATTGTCGGGAACAGGGCCTCAACGTCATCGCCGATGGTACCTGCGTGCTGGTTGAACTCGGTTTTGCCGGACACTGAAGTTCTGACTTAACCAGGCTTCAAGATCCTCAGGAGCGGACGTGGCTATTGCGTCCGCTCCTTTTCGGTTCGCGACTTGGCAGCGCCTTATTGTGCTGCTATATTTTGTTTCCCCAATGGGAGAGGTGTCGATGGATAAAAACATGTTCGCCAGCGATAACTACAGTGGCATCTGCCCGGAAGCCTGGCAGGCGATGGGCGAAGCCAATGCCGGCTATGTCAACTCCTATGGTGATGACCACTGGACCGGAAAAGCCTGCGATGCGTTGCGCGAGTTTTTCGAGACCGACTGCCAGGTGTTTTTCGTGTTTAACGGAACCGCCGCCAATTCTCTTGCCCTGGCAGCGCTTTGCCGTTCTTATCACAGTATTGTCTGTCATGAGACAGCGCATGTGGAGACCGATGAATGCGGCGCCAGCGAGTTTTTCTCCAACGGCACCAAGATCCTGCTGGTTGGTGGTGAGCATGGCAAGGTCGATCTTGATGCCGTAACCCATACCATCGAGCGACGCAGCGATATTCATTACCCCAAACCGAAGGTCTTGAGTATCACTCAGGCGACTGAACTGGGAACGGTCTATTCTGTTGCCGAAGTGCAGGCGGTCGGTGAGCTCGCTCGCCAACATCAGTTGAAGCTGCATATGGACGGTGCGCGCTTCGCCAACGCCCTGGCTGCACTTGAGGTCAGCGGCAAAGAGCTGACCTGGCAGGCCGGGGTCGATGTGCTGACCTTTGGCGGCACCAAAAACGGCATGGCGGTCGGCGAGGCGGTGGTCTTTTTCGATCAGGCCCTGGCCGAGGAATTTGATTATCGTTGCAAGCAGGCGGGGCAGCTGGCCTCGAAGATGCGTTATCTGACCGCGCCCTGGGTCGGCATGCTGCAGCAGGACGTTCTGCTGCGTAATGCCGCGCACGCCAACCGTTGCGCCCAGCTGCTGGCCGCTCAGCTGCAGACTGTGCCGGCAGTCAAGCTGGTGCATCCGGTCCAGGCCAACGGGGTGTTCGTGAAGATGCCTGAAGCATTGATTGCCGCTCTACACGCTGCAGACTGGCATTTTTATACCTTTATCGGTTCCGGCCATGCCCGCTTCATGTGCTCCTGGCAGAGCCGCGAGGAAGATATTCTGAGTTTTGGGCGGGAGTTGCGAGCCATCGCGGCTGCCATTTAGCTCAGTATTTCCTTAGCCTCCCAGCGGACTGGAAGATGAAAACCTTCAGGGATTTTGAAACGATTATCGAGACGATGGGGGAACTGCCTCCATCGCCGCTGGTGGCGACAAAATTACTGGAACTGCTGCGTAAACCCGACCTGCAGATCAAGGAGCTGGCCAGCGCTGTCTCCCTCGACCCCATCATTTCCGGACGCCTGCTGCGCATGGCCAATTCAGCTTTTTACCAGCAGCAGCGACAAGTCAAAACCGTTGAACGGGCGATCATTGTCCTCGGTGAAAATGTGCTGAAAAATCTGGCCATGGAATACAGCTTGCGCACGGCGCATAAAACCTATGGCGTGCTGGAAAGGCGCATGTGGGAGAATTCGGTCGGCTGCGCTGTGGCCAGCCGTATGCTTGCTGGACGGTTGACCGACCTTGACACCAGCGAAGCTTACCTGGCGGGGCTGCAGCACCATATCGGTAAGGTGGTGATGCTCAACCGGGACAAGGCTCTTTACAAAAAGGTTATGCGCATCGTTGAGGAAGGCAAAGGGAAGTTGCGCGATGTTGAAAGCGCGCTGTTCGCCTATTCTCACGAATGGGTCGGGGCGGCTCTGCTCGATCACTGGAATTATCCGAAGACCATTGTTGAAGTAACCCTTTATCACCACGAATTTGAACGTCTGCGGGGGGAGAATGACGAAGTTTTTACCCTCTGTGCAATCGTTTCACTTGCCAGTGATTTCTGTCGCAAATACGGAATCGGCCTCACCGACCCAATTGAGGAGCTCGACTTGACCAAAAATAAGGGCGCCCTGGCGCTGGAGGTCAATATGTTTCTGGTCGATGAACTGCTGGAGAAATTTCAGCCTGAATTTCTCAAGGAACGGAAGCTGTTTCTTTCCTGATTCCAGGATCTTCCCAGCGCTGGCAGACTGATCTCGCGGCCTATTCCCTTGCCGGTCACGGGCAGCCATGGTAACTTCGCCACTGCCGCCCAGCGGTTTATCTCTTCCTTGTTTCACCATTGTCAGGAGCTGGCTCATGTGCAAGAAGATATTTATTGCAGCAACCGGGCAAAACTGCGGAAAAACCACCACCAGCCTGTCGCTGCTGCACCTGGCTCGGCAAAAATACCAGCGGGTTGGCTTCATCAAGCCGTTCGGGCCGAAATTGACCCGCTATAAAGGGCGTGATATTGACGTCGATGCTGCATTGATGGCCCAGGTGTATGGAATGGATGAAGATCTGGACCAGATGTCACCGGTGGTGGTCCATTCTCAGACGACCCGCAAAGTCCTGGAAGGGCAGGTCGACCCCGCCGAACTACAGGAACGGGTTTGCCAGGCGGTGGCAGAGCTGGAAAAAAAATGCGATTTTCTGATCATCGAAGGCGCCGGGCATAGCGGGGTCGGGTCTGTGGTCGGTTTGAATAATGCCGCCATGGCCAAGCGCCTGGCGGCGCCTGTCCTGATGGTTGCCGAAGGCGGAGTTGGTAGCGCCATCGACGCGATTCACCTGAACCTGGCGCTGTTTCGTGAAGCGGGGGCCGAGGTGCGGCTGATCATGCCGAACAAGCTGGTGCGCAGCAAGCGGGAAGTCAGCCTGCACTATTTGAATCTGGCGTTCAAAGAGAGCGGAATCAAGATTATTGGCGGCTTCAATTACTCACCGATTCTCGCCAACCCGACGCTCCGCTACCTTTCGGAGCTGCTCAAAATCAAGTTAAGTGCCGATCCGCAGCAGGCCAGCCGCATCGTTCATCATGTCCAGTTGGGCGCGGCCTCAACCCAGCGGGTGGTCGATCTGCTGCTCGATTCGACCCTGGTGGTCGTGACCAGCAGCCGCGACGAGGTTCTGGTCATGCTGGCGACCCTCTACCACCTGCCTGAATTCAAAACCAAAATCGCCGGGTTGCTGATCAGCGGCGTTGCACCTTTGGCCGATATCGTCCAACGGGTGTTGGACGACGCGCAGATCCCCTATCTGCGTTCGACCCAAACCTCAGCTGAGGTTTACACCCGGATCATGGAGGATGTGGCCAAGATCGGGGCCGACGATCAGCAGAAGATCGCCCTGGTGCAGCAACTGGCGGCCTCCGAAATCGACTTTGAGGCGATAGATGCCCTGTTCTGATAACTTCTTACCGCGACCGCAAGAGGAATCTCAATGAGCTGGCTGAAGAAACTTTTCGGCGGCGGCCTCAGCCTCGCCCAGCTCCAGCAACTGGTGGAGCAGAAACGCTATGCCGACGCACGGTTGCAGGCTGAGCAACTCCTGCAGCTGGACCTGCCCGCAGCGGAAATTCAGCAAGTGACCGACCTGCTGCAGGCTGCCGGTGACGGGCTGGCCCGTCTGAACCTGGAGGAGGCACTGGCCATGCGGCGTAGCGGCGATAATCGCCAGGCCGAAGAGCATCTTCAGTTAGCTCTTGAGCAGGTCGCCAGCGCCGAGCTGCGGGAGAAAATTGAGCATGCTGCACAACAGGCGGCTGATCCGGAGGTTCTTGCCCCGGACGGGGCTGGTGCTGCTGCCTGTGGTGGCTGCGGACCAACCGCTGCCGGGAGCAGTGCTGCCGAGCGCCTGGAATTACCTGATGCCGACAGTCAGCTCGATTTGATCCTAACCTCCTACCCGGTCGAACTGGCAGCCCGTTATCGGCAGAAGTCTGCTTTATTTCAACAGGCTTTTTTGCTCGCTCACAGTGGTGATGATGCTGCCGCCATGCCCCTTTGGCAGCAAGTCGCTGCAAGCGAGCAGGATGAGCTCTATTGGTTTGAATTGGGCGCCGCCCTGGCCCGGACGGGGGAACTGAAAGCGGCACGCCAGGCCCTGGAAACGGCCTTGCGAGTCAAGCCGGAGTTTTTATTGGCCAGCGAGGCGCTGGTGCCGGTGTTGCTGGCTGAGGGGGATACCGCTACCGCCGAGAGCCTGCTGCAGGGGATGTTGAAAAAAGGGCAGGAACCCGAGTTCTGCCATGCTCAGCTTTGCCTGCTTTGTTTGCGCCAGGAACAGCCCGATGCGGCTCTTAAGCACGCCCGAAAGGCGCTGGGCCTCGGCGTCGTCGATCCGGCCTTCTTACCGTTGGCAGCCAGTTTGCTTGAACAGACGGGGGACTTGGCTGAGGCTGAAAGGGTCCTGCGGAGGTTGCCGGCCGGTGGCTGTGGCGGTGGCATAAGCCTGCCGTTGGCGGAATTTCTGCTGCGCCAGCAGCGGGAACTCGGCAAGGTTCTCGACACCTTCAATGCCGCCTGCCGCCAGGAACCGGACAATCCCCGCTGGCAATTGCGCGTCGCCCAGACCTATCTGGCCCGGCGTTGGAAAAAAGAGGGGTTGCAGCTGCTGCGCAAGGTGGTCGTCGACCCGCGCCTGGATGCCGAGCTGCAACAGGAGGCGAAGCAGTTGTTGGCGGAACAGGGTGGTTGAAATGACAGCACTCGCCGAGGTTAAAAGCTACCTGGCCGCACACAACATTGAGGTTTGGGAATATCAGCAGCCAACGCCGACAGCCCAAGCTGCGGCCGCTGCAGTCGGCTGCAGGGTCGCAGAGATTGCCAAAACCCTGCTGTTTCTGATTGGTGACCAGGCGGTTGCCGTTGTCACCTGCGGCGATATGAAGGTGAAAAGTTCGCGTTTGAAGCAGGCAGCCGGGCTCTCCGGCAAGGTCAAGCTGCCGCAGGCCGAGCAGGTCGAAAAATTGACCGGTTATTCGCCGGGCGGAGTCTGTCCCTTTCTGCTGCCGGATCGGTTGCCGGTGCTGCTGGATGTCTCCCTACAGCGTTTCCCTCGGGTCTACGCTGCCGCCGGTAATGAATTTTGCTCCGTTCCGGTCAGCTATCTTCAGTTGCAGGAAATGACAGGCGGGCGTTTGGTTGAGGTCTCTGAACCGAGCGCAGCTGTTTTGTAGGTTGGCTCTTTATCCTGTCTGGACAGTTCCACTTTTTTTGCGGGGAAAATGCGGGCGGAAAAAGGTTTTCCTCCACGCTCCGCTAAGACGCAGAGACATGCCCTCCCGGTTCAGCCGTCACAACCTGGGGGCCAGCTCTTGGAACATATCGATATCGGTATCCTGGTTCTTGTTCTCGAACGGCAGACGATCGACTTCCGCAATCCGATGTTTTTCTCAGGCATGCGCGATCCCCCTGGGTAATGATTCTAACGTCCTGCCCCGCTGCTGCAGGATTGCGATCCCTTTTTTAATCATAATCTGTTGACCTTGTCGTTTAATCTGCTTCAGAAAGAGTTTCGCAGCAGCAAATTCGAAAACCTGACCGGCGCAGCGGAACCGCAAGTGAGTGAACCATGGAGGGGGCGTTCTGAACGCCAACAGCCACCTTTGAAAGGAGAGTTGGATGATGCTCGATCTACTCCGTCAGCGCAGAAGCATCCGTAAGTTTACCTCGCGGGTCCTGGAGCCCGAGACTCTCGGCGCCTTATCTGAGGCGCTGCTGCGTGCGCCGACCTCGCGGGATCGGCAGCCCTGGCAGTTTGTCCTGGTCGATGACCGGGCAACTCTGGATCAGCTGGCCCTCGCCAAGGCCCACGGAACCTCTTTTTTCAGCAGCGCACCGCTTGCTGTCGTGATTGCCGCTGATCCGCAGGTCTCCGATGTCTGGATTGAAGATTGTTCGATTGCGGCGATTATCCTGCAGCTGGCTGCCGAAGAGCTGGGCCTGAAAAGTTGCTGGGCGCAATTGCGTTTGCGCGCTCATAGCGACACTCTGAGCGCCTCAGAGTACGTTCGAGAGCTGGTCAACCTTCCCGCCGGGCTGGAAGTGCCGATGGTGATAGCAGTGGGCTATCCGGCCGAAGAAAAGCCTGGCCGTCCGCGCGCTGCTTTGTCTGATGGCAAGATTCAGCGCCATCGACCCGGCTCCTGAACCCTCAGCGAGCGGATGCCTTTAATTCATTGAGGGCCTTTTCGTAGCACTCCCGGTCATCATTGGAGAAACAGCAAAAAATGACTTTCTGCAGATTTTTGCTGTCGGGCTGAAAATTAAGGGTTTCCCGCAGGGCAATCCGGCAGGCCTGGTCGATGGGATAGCCGTAGACGCCGGTGCTGATGGAAGGAAAGGCGACCGACTGTAGCCCCGCCTGATCAGCAAGGCTCAAGCTGTTCCGGTAGCAGTTGGCAAGCAGTTCGGCTTCACCCTTCTGTCCCCCGTTCCAGACCGGACCGACGGTGTGGATGACATGTTTTGCCGGTAGCCGATAGCCCTTTGTCAACTTCGCTTCGCCGGTTGGGCAGCCATTCAGCTGGCGGCATTCCTCGAGTAATTGTGGACCAGCGGCCCGGTGAATGGCGCCGTCCACCCCGCCGCCGCCGAGCAGCTTGGTGTTGGCCGCGTTGACAATCGCGTCAACCTGCAGTTGGGTGATATCACCCTGAGTGATTTCAATCTGTGCGAACATTGCTGCCTCCTTGTCAGGATTGTTGGTAACCTGAATCAGTGAGTAAACTATAGCGGAAGCCCCGCACCCTTTCAGAGTTGAGCCGAGCATGGACTTTGCCCCTTTGCACCCATGGGACCTGGAGCAGGCTGCCGCGGTCGAATTGCAGCGGCAATTAGCTGAGCAGGTTTGCTGCCAAGCGAGAAATCCGATCAAGCCGCAGACCGTCGCCGGGGTCGATGTCTCCTGTGCCTGGCGGGGCGATCTGTTCCACGCCGCCGTGGTTCTGCTGAGCTTTCCCGAACTACAACCTCTGGCGACGGTCACCGCTAGTGCCCGGAGTGATTTCCCCTATCGCCCCGGGCTGCTTTCGTTTCGCGAACTGCCGGTGATTCTGCAGGCGTTTGGTAAGCTTCAACTGGCGCCCGACCTGATCCTGGTTGACGGCCAGGGGATCGCCCATCCGCGCGGGATCGGCCTGGCCAGCCACCTCGGCTTATGGCTGGGCCTGCCGACCATCGGTTGTGCCAAAAGTCGTCTCTACGGCAACCATGAGCCGGTCGGGGAGCAGCGTGGCCAACGGCAACCGTTGCAGTCGCCGCAGGGAAAAAAGCTCGGTCTGGTGCTACGGACCCGTGATCGGGTCAAGCCGCTCTATGTCTCCCCCGGCCATCTGCTCGACCCGGATCAGGCCGCCGACCTGGTGTTGGCCTGCGGTCGCGGCTATCGCCTGCCTGAACCGACCCGGCTGGCTCATCTGGCCAGCAATCAGCAGCGTCGCAAAGAGGAGCCTGCTGGCCAGTCCAGGTCATGATGTTGCTAAAGCAATATGATCAAGAGCCAGGATGGCGTGTCTCCATGGGCAGGTCCTTGGCGGACTGGGGGCCATGGCTATGGGGAAGGAAGTTTGCCGGCTTTTTTGCCATCTCAGCAGAAAAGTGCCTGCTTAAGCGTTGCATATTTTTGTCCATCTCCTGATCTGGGATCCAGTGCGGAAAGATCCGGATCTGCTTTCGGGAGAAGTCCAGGGCGACCGGCACCAGGGGGATCTGTGCGCCAGCGGCGATCCGGCAGCAGCCGTTTTTCCAGGAGGTGGTCGCTTGGCGGGTCCCCTCAGGAGTGATGCCAAGCAATATCTGCGATTCCTGCCGACAGGCCGCCACGATTTGCTCAAGAAGTCCTTCAGGATGGCGGCGATCGACCGGAATTCCGCCGAGGAAACAGAGCAGTTTGCCTAAAGAACCGCGGAATAAACCTTTTTTGCCCAGCCAGCTGGCCTGCAGACCGAGGGCCAGAACTGCGCTCATGCCGATGACAAAATCCCAGTTGGAGGTATGCGGGGCAATGGCGATCACCGCCTTCGGCAGGTTAGGGAGGGTTCCTTCGATGCGCCAGCCGAGCAGGCGAAAAATCTGCCGAACCAGCCAGTTGAGCAGAGGCCAGTGACGTTTTGGGAGCCGGGGGGGAATCTCATGCATAGTATCCAGTTTAGCCAGTTTTCACCCTGATTTCAGGCCGATTTTCCAAAACTGGAAGGTAAAATTGCTCAGGGGGTTGATTTCTGTCGTCAGCAATGTCAACCTATGAGTCATAAAAGTTGATATAAATTAAGTCGCAGGCAGCGTTATCAGCTGCCTTTTCTTTTGATCCCTCTGTTTAGGAGCAAGCATGACTGCAGCAAATGGTAGCAAAGTAAAAGTTCATTACACCGGTACTTTTGACGGCGGCGAGGTTTTTGATTCTTCGCGTGAAGCTCAGCCCCTTGAGTTTGAAGTCGGCGCCGGCCAGGTGATCCCCGGTTTTGACCAGGCCGTTGTCGGCATGGCGGTCGGTGATTCGAAAAAGGTTCATCTTCCCGAAGACGAGGCCTATGGGCCCTATAATGAAGAGATGGTTTTCGAGGCTGATCACAGCCAGTTTGAAGAAGGAATGAAACCTGAGGTCGGGCAACAGTTCCAGACCCAGATGGAAGGTGGTCAGCCGATGCTGCTGACGGTAAAAGAGGTCCGCGAAGATAAAATTGTCCTGGACGCCAACCATCCGATGGCTGGCAAGTCCCTGAACTTTGATATCGAGCTGGTAGAAATTTCTTGATCTGCATTCGCTGATTTAGCGTAAATTGATAGCCACGGGAGCCGGCCTCCTGTGGCTATTTTTACTTATGACCGCAGAACGTAAAATTATCCACATCGACATGGATGCTTTTTTTGCCGCTGTTGAGCAGCGCGACCGTCCTGAGCTGCGCGGCAAGCCGGTGATTGTCGGTGGCGACCCCGGGGGGCGCGGGGTCGTCGCGACCTGCTCCTACGAAGCACGTCATTTCGGGATCCATTCCGCCATGTCCTGTGCGCGGGCTTATCGACTCTGTCCGGCAGCAATTTTTGTTCGTCCGCGCTTCGAAGCCTACCGCACCGCATCCCTGCAGATTCGGCAGATCTTTCATGAGTACACCGACCTGGTCGAGCCACTTTCTCTCGACGAGGCCTACCTTGATGTTACAGCCAATAAGCCGGCGATCACCTCGGCAACCTGGATCTCTGAGGAGATCCGCCAGAAAATTTGCCAACACACTGGTTTAACCGCCTCCGCCGGTGTGTCATATAACAAATTTCTCGCCAAAATCGCTTCCGATCTGCAAAAGCCTGACGGTCTGACGGTGATCACTCCTGCCCAGGCGGCTGAATTTATCGCCAGTCTGCCGGTTCGAAAGTTTCACGGAGTTGGCCGGGTGACAGAAAAAAAGATGCACAGCCTTGGCATCTTCACTGGGGCTGATCTGGGCAGTCGTTCGTTGGCGGAGTTGGAGGGACGCTTTGGCAAGGCTGGGCGCTATTATCATGATATCGCCCACGGAATCGATCTGCGCCCGGTGGTGGCCAATCGCATTCGTAAATCGATCGGCAAGGAAACCACCCTGGCAGAGGATATTGCCGATACCGGGCAGATGCTGACTATTTTAGGCGCCTTGGCGGACAAAGTGGCCGGGTTGCTGGAAGCCAAGCAGACCAGCGGGCTGACTTTGACCCTGAAAGTCAAATATGCTGACTTTCAGACGGTCACAAGGTCGGTTACCCGCGAGGAGCCAATTGACCAGGCAGAGATGATGTTGCGCTTGGCGGAACAGTTGTTGGAGACCACGGAGGCAAAAAAACGTGCAGTACGGCTGCTGGGGATTACCTTGTCAAGTTTGACGACTGAGGTTCCTGCTGAGCCCCCGGTACAGCTGGAACTTCCTTTTGGCAAAGTATAAACAAAAAGCCCGGCAAGAGCCGGGCTTTTAACTTTGACCAGAAGCCTGTTGTTTCTATTTTAAGAAACATTAGATCCCCAGGCTTCTGGGCTTGGTTCCTTTCGATTTTTTCGCCGATAGAGGGCCAGGCCGACCAGGATAATGGTTCCGGGCTCGGGAACCGGAGCTGGCTCAGGGGGAGTCGGTTGGCTTACCCATCCCTCTTGCACGTATGAGTCGCTGTCTGAATCACTGTCAGAGTCTTCCTGCTTAGAGAAATTTTTATATTCCTTATCTCCCTGTATTTTCAGCGCATATCCGGTGCTGGCGATGAAAAACATAGAGGTCAGCAGAATTGTCTAGCAGGTAACCATCAGTTTGCGCAGATCCACGTAAAGTTGCTTCAGTAGTGACATTTGCAGTTGCGCTGTTAGCTGCAGTTTTGAAACCTGTCATTTAGTAATTCAGCATTATCTGTGCCAATGGTTTTTTTGCTTTATTTCAGGCTTTTATGGATCTCTGCGAGGCTCGGGGCTTTCAGTGTTAAGTTTTTCGACCAGGTAAGTTCTCTGCGGTAATTTTAATTGTCGATGCTTCTGTCGGGAAATTATTTTCCGTTATGGTGGGCTACTTTCTGCTACTTCGGTTCGCCACGGTGCAGAAGCATGTCAAGTTTCTTGCGTTTTTGGATGACAGCCTTCTCGACCTCGTCGGCTCCGAACATCCAGCTGAGCTGGCCGACCATCAGGCTGACATCAGCAAGTTCGTCAATGACTGCCTGTTGATCGATTTTGCCGCGCCGATAGTGCATTAACGCAGCGATCAGTTCGGCGCATTCTTCGACCGCTTGGTCATACTGGGCTTCTTCGCCCCATTTATCGATAGTCGCTTGATAAATTTTTTCAAGTTTCATGATCGTTTAAGTCCAGATTGGTGAAGGTGGCCGACGCTGAGGAATGGGGCGACTCTAGCTAGTTTCTGTCCGGAATCCGCGCAAATGCTTGATTTCCTTGATCTGGCAAAAAATTGCTAGTTTCCAAATCAGAAACGCACTTTGTGCCATCCGGACTTTCCGGATGGGCACTAGCTAAATTGGCTGAGCAGAAAAAGCAAAGGCTGCCGTTTGCGGCAGCCTGTACTGAAGGATTGTAACTATTAAGCCGTGTCTGGTCGCTCTTTTTGCAGAAACAGGGCAAGTTTTTCCTCGACCAGGGTCAAATGCTCCATCATCCGATCGCGGGCCCGTTCCGGGTCATGATCGGCGATCGCCTCCATAATTTCGCGGTGATGGTTGAGGAGCAGTTCGATGTAGCCTTCCTTGGTGTAAAATTCACTCAGCGCGACCATAATGGTGGTTTGAAACAGTGATTGAATGGTATCAAGGACATGAATCTGCAGGGTGTTGTGCGAGGCTGCAGTGATTGTCAGGTGGAATTCAGCATCGATTTCGGCATCCCATCCGCCGCTTGCGGCCTGTTCGACCATAATCGCGTAAAGCTCACGCAATCTTTCGATCTCGGAGTCCTCCGCCCGTTTGGCGGCCAGGTAGGCCGACCAGGTCTCCAGGCCGATACGGACTTCGGTCAGAGCATGCAGCATGCGTGGATCGCGCCGCTCGACCATATTGGCCAGGGGGTCGGCCATGGTGACGTCGGCCAGGGAGCGGACATAGGTGCCGCCGCCCTGACGGGATTCCAGAAAACCCATCGCCTCAAGGACCATGATCGCTTCGCGGACTGAAGGCCGGCTGACACCGAGAAAGGAAGCGAGTTCCCGTTCTGATGGAATCCGCTGGCCAGGGCGCAGGTCACCGCGCGAAATCAACTCTTTTATCTGATCAACGATCTCTTCCGAAAGCTTTTTCGGCCGAATCGGTTTGAATACTGTCGCCATAGGACCCTCCAGATGATCTTGGTAAGACCTTTTACCACAGGGATCTATTTAAGACAAGAAAAGAGAAGAAACGCCGTTCGTTTCAAAAAGGTTTCCCACAAGTGGAGAAGTTCTGACAGCTTTTTGCTTTCAGGTTAACCTGACCTTCCGGTCTGACCAGTTGCAGTTAGGTCAATCTTCTGTCTGATGGGTCCGTTTAAAACGCTTGAACCAGATCTGAAATTCCTGTTCCTCGCGCTCCATTTCGAAGGCATTGACCAGGCCGCGAGCCAGCGAAACGGCGACCGCCCGGTTACGCAGGTTGAAAGAGTCGCCGACTTTTTCACAATGGAACTGTTCCTGATCGATGCAGAGCTTGTTGTAGAGGGAGTTCAGGCGGCTCTGGACCCCACGCCGAGAGAGATAACGTCGCTGCGCGATGAGGTTGTCGGTCAGGCCGAGGGAAATATCGAGCAGGGCTTCATATTCGATATCGGACAGGGCGGTCAGACTGTGGCCGGCACGCCCCTGAACCTTGCGGACCTCCGGATCGATCCAGCACTGCTCTTCAAGCAGGACTGTGCGGATCGCCGAGGCGATCCGCTCGCGTGGGCTGGATTTAAGAATGTAACCGTAAACCGTTTCGGGAGGAACGATTTTTGCCAGCGAGCGGACGTACATTTCGTCCTTGAACTGACTCCAGAAGACGATCCGCGCCTCCGGTTGCTTCTCCCAGAGATTGCGGGCGAAATCGATCCCGTTCATTTCCGGCATCTGAATATCGCTGATAATCAGTGGATTGCTGCGGGTCATCCCCAGTTCAAGGGCCAACTGGCCGTTCGGCGCGTGAGTGATTTGCACCTGCTCCTGCCAATCCTTCAGCAGTGCCTCGAGAAATTCAAAGTCTTTGGGGTTATCCTCGGCAATCAGGATGTCGAGTGGCTGCATTGTTTCCTCCAAAAGTCACCAACTAGTTTTCATTTGGAAAGGGCTCTTTTCCGCAATCTCCGCGTCAATCTGCGGCCTTGCTTGTGCGGCGTACCATGTACGCCTCCGCGGAAGATTTTGTTTTCCTTGACCTTACGAAAAACTGCTCGTTTTCAATCTGAAAACTTACCAGTGGCATCCGGAGTTTCCGGATGCTCACCAACTAGCAGGGTAAGGCCAGAGTCACCTCGAAGCGGGTCCCGGTGGAGAAGCGTGACTTGCGCCAGGTGACTTCGGCGCCGATGGCCCTGGCGCGCTCGCGAATGTTGTTAAGTCCCCGACCGGCATCGCTGGCTGCGCTGTTAGCCATGCCGCGACCATTGTCTTCAACCGCCAGAGCCAGCTGATTGTCACGGGTTTCCAGGCTGACTTCATAGCGGCTGGCTTCCGCATGCTTGAGGACATTGTGGATCGCTTCGGTGGCGATGCGGTAAAGGGCGAGCTGCCGGGTTCTGTCAATCTCAAGTTCGGCGACCCGCGGATCGATGTAGAGATGGTAGATCGGCAGCTCATCGCTGCTGCAATGGCGTTCCAGGTGGGCTTCCAGAGCAGCGCCCAGGCCAAGAATGTCAAGCGTCTGCGGATGCAGATTGTTCATGATATCACGCAGGTTGCTGATGGCCCGATTCAGGTCCTGTTCCAGCTCCTGGACCCGGGAGCCGGTCTCCTCATCCTGGTTTTTCGCCGACAGGCTCTGCAGGCCGCGCAGCACGCCGGAGAGGTCGGCCAGGGTTTGATCGTGCAGGTCCATGGCAATCCGGCGACGCTCCTCTTCGGCGCCTTCAAGTAACTTTTCGGTGCCGACGACTTTGATCAGCCGCTTGGTCATCCGGTTTATTGAAACCGCCAGGGCATCCAGTTCATCGCGGATATGATCCGGGGCGGGCGGCAGCTCCAGTTCGCCGCTGGCGATCCGTCCAGCGCTGTCGGAAATCAGTTGAATGCGATTGAGAATCCGCCGGCCAAAATAGACTGACAGCAGGATGCCGAGAACTATCGCCACTCCCAGGACCAGAACCGAAATAAAAGCGGTGCGTTCCACCAGATGATTGACGTCCTGGCTATGGTTGTGGCGCAGCTTGTTGCGATAGATCTGGGTGATGTTCGACAGGGTAGAGAGCTGAGTGCGGAAACGGGAAAACAGCTCATTGGTCTCTTCCGGGTCGAGACTGCTGGCGGGATTGATGTTCTCGGCCAGAGTGCGCAGCTGTTCGATGTCCGCCGATTTTCGCAGCGGGCCGAAGGGCTCAATCCGGTCGATAGCTGCACTCAGGCGGTCGTAGAGGTCGGCCAGTAGAGCCAGTTCCTCATTGTTGGCCATACCGGTAAACTGCAGGGTGCGGACAATGACGTGCAGCCGGCGGGCCGCCATGTCGGCCTCAGCCAGAGCGACAAAGGTATTGCCGATCGCTTTAGCTTCCTGGCGTTTGCGAGAAAGGTCCCAGTAGGTGTACTGCAAAAACGCCATGAGCAAAGCCAGCAGCAGCAGCACCGTGGCAGGGGCTAATAAAACCTGATGTTTAACCGGAATACGCATGCAGGCAACTTAACATGTTCTAAACTTGAATGCACTGTGCAGATACGCATCTAGCGCTTGCATAAAATGCCAGAGTCCCAGCGGTTTTTTGAGCTTGGCAGCGATTGGTCGCAGCAGGCACCTGCGGCCTGATAAAGGAATAAATCCTGTTGATCATCTGGTAAGGAAAAAGAAGAAAGCGAGGAGAAAAAAGTTGGAAGGAATACGGGCAGTCCGCAAAAAAAATGCCCCGAAGACCTGGAGGGGGGGTAGGCCTTCGGGGCGTGAAACCCCCGAAGGAGTTTCAAGAAAAGTTTATATCTCAATCGGCCGGAAAAGAAAAGAAAAAAATCCTACTTGCTGACTTTGTTTTTTTTCTGGTCTTTCAGCAGGTGGGTTACCGGCAGCGTTACGGTGAAGCAACTGCCCTGGCCGGGGACCGAAATGACCTGAATGCTGCCGCCGTGGGCGTCAACGATCCATTTGGCGATTGACAGGCCAAGCCCGGAACCGCCGTCGCCGCGATTGCGGGTTTTGTCGATGCGATAAAAACGATCAAAGATATGCGGCTGGTGAGCGCTGTCAATGCCAATGCCGCTGTCCTTGATGCTCACCAGAGCAGAGCCATCCTGAAGGGTCCAGCTGATTTTTACCCGGCCCTCATCGGGGGTATACTTGATCGCGTTGCTCAGCAGATTGAGAAAAAGTTGCCGCAGGCGTAAGCCGTCGGCAAACAGGCTGATCTGTTCGTCGGAGCCGCTTTTCTCAATTTTTATCTGTTTTTCGGTGCCAAGGATCTGGGCCTGGCAGTACAGCTCTTCCAGCAGGCTGCCCAAATCCAGGGCTTCCATCTGCAGGGGGACCTCGCCCAACTCGCTTTTTGAAAGCAGCAGCAAATCTTCGATCAGGTGACTCATCCGGCCGATTTCTTCCAGGTTGGAACTCAACACCCGCTGCAGCTCCTCTTTGCTTTTATCTTTGCGCAGAGCCAGCTCGGTTTCGCCGCGCAAAATGGTTAAAGGGGTGCGCAACTCATGGGTGACGTCGGCGGAGAATTGCCGAGCCCGTTGCAGATTGCGATTGAAGCGTTCGCTGAGGTGATTGTAGCTGTCTGCCAGCAGGCGCACTTCCGCAGGCGAAGTCGCCGGAACCACGCAGGGAACCAGAGCATCCTCATCGGTCTCCTGAAATTGGCTGGCCAGCCTTTTCAGCGGAGTCAGCAGCTTGCCGAGGAGAAACCATTGCAGCACGGTAAAGCAGATCAGCGTCAGTGCAACGACACAGACCAGCAGCAGAGCAAACAGGACTAATTGTTCGTCCAGGCTGGCTAACGGACTGGCTAGCTGCAGCAGGAGAATAATATTGCCATTTTTTATCACCGGATAGGTCAGTTGGCGCAGTCTGGTTTCGCCAGCGTTCAGACTGGCATAGGCATTCAGGCCCGCTGTTGTTGCGGCCTGGCTCTGCTCAGGGCTGCGCAACAGCTGAATGTGGGGGTGATTGTTGCTGCAGAGGTGGTTTCCGGCAGCCGAGTAGAGGGAGATTGCCAGCTGGCCCCCTTGGCGCATCGACAGTTGGTTGAGGGTCTGGCAATAGGCTTGTTGCTCAGAAATTGACGGATCGATGCCGTTATACTGGCAGACGAAATCCCGCGCAGTCGACAGCAGTTCCGCATCCAGTCGAGCATAGAGCTGTTGCTGCTGGCTGTAATACCAGAAAAACCCGCCACCACCCAGAACCAGGGTTAAAAAACAAAGGCTCCATAAGGTGAGGCGGGTTTTAAGACTCAAACCTGCTGGCAATTAATCCGACTCCTTGAGGACATAGCCGACGCCGCGAACCGTGTGGATCAGCTTCTTGTCGAAGTCGCGATCGATTTTTTTGCGCAGGTAGTTGACATAGACATCAATAATGTTGGTGAAAGAATCGAAGGTGTAGTCCCAGACATGCTCAGCAATCATGGTCCGGGTCAGAACCTGATTGGGGTTGCGCATGAAATACTCGAGCAGGGCATACTCCTTGGCGGTCAGATCGATCTCTTTGTTGTCACGCCAGACCTTGTGGCCGACCGGATCCAGCCGCAGGTCGGCAAAGAACAACTCGGCGCCACGGTCCTGGGTGCCGCGTCTGATCAGCGCTCTGACCCGGGCGACCAGTTCAGCAAAGGCGAAGGGTTTGGTCAGGTAGTCATCACTGCCGATGTCGAGACCGGAGACGATGTCCTCGACGGTATCCTTTGCCGTCAAGCAAAGGATAGGGCAGGCGATATTTTTCTGCCGGATCTCCCGGATAGCGCTCAAACCATCTTTTTTCGGCAGCATGACATCCATGAGAATCAGGTCATAAGTGGCATTTTCCGCCATGTAGACGCCTTCTTCTCCATCGTAGGCCACATCGACGGCAAATTCTTCTTCTTCCAGGCCTCGCTTGATAAAGCTGGCAACCTTTTTTTCGTCTTCCACTACCAGGATGCGCATTCGTGTCTCCTTTTGCTGCGGCGTGTCGAGGCCGATGCTGCCCCGCCATTTTAAAAATACGACTTATGAAATTCATGACCAAACGTTGAACAAGGGGCTTGGCCTATGCTTTAACAGGCTGAAAAAGCTATAAAAATATAATTTCCTTGAGCTTTAATAGATATTGCTCATGAAAAGTATGATTAACTTTATCAGAGACTGGCAGGCACTGCAAGAGGGATAATAGATTTTTTTAATTATCCTTGCCGTGCTTCGCATCTTATGGCATCTATAGATGACCGAATGCGGTTGCTCTTTCATTGGGTAACGTTTAGAATTCAGCCAGAAGTTTCTCTTCATGTCAATACTTTTATTGGGATTCTCTGTTGCATTCCATTGACTTAGTCTGTTAATTAAGGATTTATGCAAAATAATTGGCTTGTTATAGAACTCAGCGTCCCCGGTTCCAGTGTCGACCTGGTCTGTGCACTGCTGGCCGAACTGGACTGCCAGGGCACCGTTGTTGAAGAGCGCAAACTTGATACCTTCGTGGTTCCTGACGCTGGGCTTGATCCGGACGCGACCTATCAGCTCAAAGCCTACTTCGCCGATCAGCTCGACCCACAGGCATTGCATCAGCAGGTCGGCAAAATCTTGGCACAGCTGCCTGACCTTTGCGCGCAAAAATATTCTGTCGGGCAGCCGAGCAGGGTGCGGATGGAAGATTGGGCCGAAAACTGGAAGCAGCATTTCAGCAGAATAAAGGTTGGGTCGCGGCTGGTCATTCGGCCGAGCTGGGAAGATTATCTGCCTCTCGCCGATGAAGTGAGCATTCAGCTTGATCCGGGGATGGCTTTTGGTACCGGCACCCATGGAACGACCCTGCTCTGTCTGGAGATGATTGCAGAGCTGCTTGAGCAACCGCAGCCGCCGCGAAGTCTGCTCGACGTCGGGACCGGCTCGGGGATCCTCGCGCTGGGCGCCGCGGCCCTTGGTTGTGAAACCGTTCTGGGCAACGATATCGATCCGGATGCCTGCCGGGTGGCGCAAGAGAATGTGGCCATCAATGGTTATGAAGGGCAGATTGAGATTACTTCAAAGCCACTTGAAGAGCTGTCCGGGCAGTTTGATCTGGTGGTTGCCAATATCCTCGCCGAAGAGAATGTGCGCTTGAAGCATGAGCTGCTAAAGCATTTGCAGCCGGGAGGCTGGCTGGTGCTGTCCGGTATTTTAAGGGAAAAGGAACAGCTGGTTCGGGACGGCTTTGGTGACCTGCCGCTGCGTGATTTTCCAACCCGATTGCAGGACGATTGGGTTTGCCTCATCTATCGTCGAGTCTAGGACTCGTGCGCCGCTTTATGCTGCCGGAGGTGGACCTTCAGCCGGGCCAGCAGGTTGACCTGCCGGCTGATCTGGTCAAGCACCTGCGCACCGTCCTGCGGCTCTCTGCCGGAGACGGAATTCTGTTACTGGACGGGCGTGGTGGCTCGGCGCCGGCCCGGATTCTCAGCCTGGAGAGCGGCTCTGCCCTTGCCGAGGTGTTGAGCGTCTCACGGTTGCGACCCTCTGCGGTGTCACTGAGTTTGATTCAAGGGGTGCCGAAGGGGGACAAGCTGGACCTGGTGCTGCAGAAAGGCACTGAACTCGGGGTCGGCCGCTTCATTCTCACCCCGATGGCGCGGAGCGTCGGACGAATTAAGGCTGAGCGCAAAGAGGCCAAATCTGGACGTTGGAAAAAGGTCGTGCTTGAAGCCGCCCGACAGTCGGGGCAGGCGTTTCTGCCCGAAGTTGAGGTGGTGCAGGACTTTTCCACCGCTTTGGCGCAGACCCAGGCCGATTTAAAGCTGCTGCTTTGGGAGGAGGCGGCCCTGCCACTGCCGAACCTGCTGCCGGCACAACCGCCAATGCAGATCGCCGTGGTCATCGGCCCCGAGGGTGGTTTGACCGCCCAGGAGGCGGAGCTGGCGATCGCTGCCGGTTATCGGGCCGTTCGGCTGGGACCAAGAATATTGCGGACCGAGACGGCCGGGCTTGCGATCATGTCGATTTTACAATATCTTTATGGTGATTTGGGCTTGGGTCAGCTTGGCAATGAAGTTGCTTTTCAGGGAAAGGATGAGTCATGAGATGCCCTAAGTGTGGCTACAACAGTTTTGACCATCTCGACAGCTGCAAGAAATGCGGCAAGGATCTGGTCGAGTTCAAGGAGCGCTATAGCATTCGCAGCGTTCTTTTTCCAGGCCAGATGAAGCCGGCTGCCGCAGCGACCGGGGATAATTTCGAGACTGGTCGCAGTGCTGTTGATGACGCAGTTGCCGCCGCAACCACCGCAACGGTGGTCGCAGCCGCTGCGAGTACTGCAGAGGCTTCGGCCGCGCAGACCGAATTCGCCGCGAGCAGCGAACCGGCCAGCAGCGAAGCGGACGATTTCGGTTTCGATTTCATGGGTGAGAGTGGCGAGGAGGAAGATCTTTCCTTCGATGAGCTGTTCGAAGATGCACCTGCCGATGAGGATGTTGAAGAGACGCTGCCCTCCCCGGAAGAGGAAGCTGCTGCAGCTGCGGCTGAAGCGGGGCTGGATGCCCCGGCAGCATTTTCCTTGGATGCGGAACAGGAAGCGGGCGACGAAAAATTGGCCAGTGAGGCCGAGTTGGAAAGTGATTTCGGTTTCGATCTTGACGGCGAGGAGGGAAAGCCAGGCGCGCCAGACAGCAGCTCGGATAACTTCTCCGCGGAAGATTTTGAACTGCCGGTCACCGACGAGGAGGACTTTTCCTTCCGCGATGACAATATTGAGTTTGCTGATTCTGACGAGAAAGATAAGAAGAAGCCAGCGGGAGCCGAGGAGGACCCCAAAGACCCTTTTGACTTACCGGGTTCTCCTCAGGGCGAGGGGAACCCGGTCTCTATCTCCAGAAGCGATGAGCACGCAGTCTCACTCAGCGTGGCCACAGATGCACCGCGTGACGAAACAGCCGAGACAGAGAAGATTTCTGCCCCGCCTGAGCCGGGCGCGAATATCAGCGATGCGCCGGATGACAGCGATACGCATGTCGCCTTAAGTCCAGCATCAAGAGTGGAGGCTGTTGCCGAGGATCTGCTGCCGGAGCCGGAAAACCTTGCAACTGGGCAGGCCGCGGGCGAGCCGTGTCTGGAAGAAAGCGATACCCAATCTAACGCTTCTGAAGACCTTGCTACGGAAGAGGCTTTTTTCACTGAACCCGAGCACCTGCCGGAGGCAGAAACGGCCCGAAGCCTTTCGGACCCGCCAGCGGAGCGGGCCAAAGATTTTGCCGAACAGCCTGAGGCATCCCTTTTTGATGTGCCGGAAACGCCTCGACCTCCTTTAGAAAAGATCTCTGCCGCCAAATCAGCTCAACTGGCTGCGGCTGGTGCTGCCAGCGCGCAGGCGATTGCAGCTCAGTCTATTGAAACTGCTGCCGGGATTGTTTCCGTGGCAGGAGAGAAAACGGGTATTCATCCGCCGTTGGTCGGGCGCGTTGCGGCCTTTTGCTGTGACCTTTTGCTGCTCTGCGTCACCGGTTTGTCCTTCATCGTTGCCGCAGAGCTGGCCATGGCGGATGAGGGGGATGGCTGGCTGCCGAGCCTGGATACCCTGATCAACCTTTCGGTCCCTTATTTTTTAGTGCTCTTCTGTTTAGCCTTCGGCTACTTTACCCTGTTTCATTTTCTCGCAGGTCAGACTCCCGGCAAGATGCTGGCCGGATTACAGGTGGAAACCCTGGCTGGCGAGCCGCTGCAGCTCTCTCAAGCATTCCTGCGCAGCGTCGGCGGTCTGTTGCAGGCCCTGCCCCTGGGCCTGGGCTATCTGGTGGTTCTTTTCAGTGAAGATCGCCGCGGCTGGAACGATCGGCTGGCCGGAACGCGCTTGACTCTGCTGAAGAAGACTCTCTAAAGAGCAGAGACCGCATTTCAACTCTGATTTAAGAAAACTATTCCTTGCTTAGCTGGTCATCCTTCTTTCGGGCCTGCAGGTAGTGAGCCTGCCAAGGCGCAAACCCTTTTACTCTCGGTGCAAAACCTGTCAGCCCAGCCGCAGTTTAATAAAACTGGGCAGGTCGGGACAGCGGATAAACTCGTTATTCTCCAGCTCCCAGCCGATGGTTGAGGTCGGCGTCGGGCCGTAATTATGGCCGGGGTAGACCTTGGTTTCCGGCGGCAGCTTTTTCAGCCGCAGTAAGCTGTCGTAGAGCTGCTCGACATCGCTGCCAGGCAGGTCGGCGCGCCCACAGCGACTGACGAACAGGGTGTCGCCGCTGATAATTGCCGAACCGGTCTTAAAAACCAGCGACCCGGGGGTGTGGCCGGGCGTATGCAGGACCTCGATCTCTCCCTCGCCGAGGCGGATTTTGCTGCCTTCCTGCAGGGGAATATCGGCCTGCGGCAGCTCGGCGGGATGGGCGGCCAGCTGGACCCCGGGACGGGCAAGAATCTCGGGATTTCCAGCGATATGGTCCTGGTGGCCATGGGTGTTGAGCAGCAATTTCAGGCTGATGTCGCGGGCGTCCGCCTCCTTCAGGGGCCGCTCCGGGTGCATCGAAGGGTCGACGATGGCGCCCTCCAGGGTTTTCGGGCAGTAGACCAGGTAGGAGTAGTTGTCCATCTCGCTGGCGTCGAATTGGATGATTTTCAGACTCACCATGGTTGCTCCTGAACCTCTTCCTTGCCGATCAGTTTAATTTCGGCATCGATGACCTTAAAGCGGTCGCCGGTGCTCCGCACCACCCATTCGTCCCCTTCTTCAGGGGGCAGGGGGAATTCCCGGCTGCCCAGATAGACATCATCGTTATCGATCATCGCCCACCAGTCAAGGGCGCCAGTCTGCCAGAGTTTGGTTTTCAGGTGAAAGGCCATTGCAATCTCCGTTAAATTCAGTTGTGAGCAATCCAGTCGCTGTTTATAGTAACATCTGAATCGCTGAGTATCAAAGTGGTGAATCACCAGTGCCCTGTATCCCATAGAATGTCGCAAGATTGCGCAGGATTTTGGCACGCCAACAAGGCGTGGTTGATGAGGCCTAGCCGAAGCTATGCAGATTCAGCCACAACGCGGTTCGCGTGTCAAAAGACCAGCAAGATGCGATAGTTTATGGGTTACAGGGTACTATCGTATACAATTGGTTCTGCCAAGCATAACAAAAAACGAACCGGCAGAAAAATGCCAACTGCCCGTTTTTATTTATGCTCCCCAGGACGAGGCTCCGTCGCCTGATCGACAAGATAAAGGATCGACCGATAAGGGATCTCACCGTGCAGGGCCAGGCCGATTTCGCAGGTCTTGCTGGTTGAATAACCGGCGTCACAGTCGCAGACCTGCTCCTGCAAGCCTTTCAGGGCCGCTTTATTCAATTCCGGAAAATTGAACCCGCGGTCGCCGGCAAAGCCGCAACAGTCGATCCCTTCGGGGATAACCAGGTCTGTAGCGCAGAGTCGCGCCAGCTCCGCAA
>CAMYNR010000050.1:4563-6279 GCA_947259715.1 uncultured Desulfuromonadales bacterium | reverse complement strand
CCCCAGCTCGGCCGAACCGAGATAGACCTTGGCGCCGGTACCGATACGGTCATCAAAGTTACGGGTACTGGTGGAAAACATGTTTACACCATCTGGAACCCGCGCCTGGTTCCCCATGCAGAGTGAACAACCAGCGATTTCAAGCCGGGCGCCCATGGCACTGAAAATCGAGAAGATAGCCTCTTCCTTCAGCTTATCCTGATCCATCCGGGTCGGTGGACAGATCCAGGTGCGGACATCGGGATTGAACTTTTCACCGCGCCAGATTTCAGCGGCTGCGCGGAAGTGACCGATGTTGGTCATGCAGGAGCCGAGGAAGACATCTTGAATCGGGGTTCCCTGTACATCGGAGAGCAGTTTTACATCATCCGGATCGTTCGGGCAGGCGAGGATCGGTTCGGTGATCTCAGCCAGGTCGATCTCGATCACAGCTGCATACTCAGCGTCGGCATCGGCCTTAACCAGCTGCGGATCCTTGAGCCATTCGTTAACAGCATCAATACGATTCTGCAGGGTGTCAGGATGCTGATAGCCCTCTTCGATCATCTTCTTCATCAGCGCCACGTTGGAACGCAGGTACTCGCAGACGCTATCCTCAGAAAGCTGGATACAGCCAGCAGCAGCAGAACGCTCGGCAGCGGCGTCAGTCAACTCGAATGCCTGCTCAACCGACAGATTCGGCAGACCTTCCATCTCGAGGATACGGCCATTGAAGATGTTGATCTTGTTCTTCTTCGGTACGGTCAGGTGCCCCTGCTTGATGGCATAGTAGGGGATCGCGTTGACAGCATCACGCAGGGTAATACCTTCGTTCAACTCACCTTTAAAACGAACCAGGACCGATTCCGGCATATCGAGCGGCATGAAACCAAGGGCGCCGGCGAAAGCGACCAGGCCAGAGCCTGCCGGGAAGCTGATGCCGATCGGGAAGCGGGTGTGCGAATCGCCACCGGTACCGACAGTGTCGGGGACCAGCAGCCGGTTCAGCCAGCTGTGAATAACGCCGTCACCGGGACGCAGAGCAACACCCTCACGCTCAGCGATAAACTGCGGCAAGCTGTTGTGCATCTTGACATCAGCCGGCTTCGGGTAGGCAGCGGTATGGCAGAAGGACTGCATCACCATCGGTGATTTGAATTTCAGACAGGCCAGCTCTTTGATTTCGTCAGCGGTCATCGGACCGGTGGTGTCCTGGGAACCGACAGTGGTCATAATCGGCTCGCAGGCAGTGCCGGGCAGCACGCCTTCGACACCGCAGGCCTTGCCGACCATCTTTTGTGCTTGAGTATAGCCTTGATCAGCTTTCGAAGTCGGGTTGTCCGGCTGAGCGAAAATATCTGCCTCACCCATGCCGAGGGCTTCCCGAGCCTGCTCGGTGAGGCTGCGACCGATGATCAATGGAATCCGACCACCTGCCTGGAACTCATTCGGAACGGTATTCGGCTTGATGTCGAAGGTCGTCAGCACTTCACCAGCTTCGTTGATCACTTCACCCTTGGCAGTGTTGATGGTGATCACATCACCCATGTTCAACTTAGTGACATCCATGCGCAGTGGCAGGGCACCGGAATCCTGAGCGGTGTTGAAGAAGATCGGCGCGATAACGCCACCGATGATCACACCACCGCGACGCTTGTTCGGTACACAGGGGATATCGTCGCCGATATACCAGAGCACGCTGTTACAGGCCGATTTACGGGAAGAACCGGTCCCGAC
>CAMYNR010000050.1:0-4523 GCA_947259715.1 uncultured Desulfuromonadales bacterium | reverse complement strand
GCAACCTGATGGCCTGCTTCGCGCCACTTGGCGATTTCGTTGATGCCACCCGGGAAGCGGGTCTTGCCCATGGCCAGGGCGTGCAGCGGAATATCCGGGCGACTCCAAGCGTCTCCAGCCGGGGAGAAATCGTCAGTATTAATCTCACCTTCGACCTTGAACACCTTGACAGTGATGGTCTCAGGAACGCCAGACTTGTTGGTGAACCATTCAGCGTTAGCCCAGCTTTCGACAACCTTCTTCGCAGCAGCGTTGCTCTTGGCGAGCTGAATCACTGGCTCGGCAGCGTCGTAAACATAGGTCATGCTGGACAGCGCAGAGGCAGCCGCTTCAGCCAGTTCATTATCAGAAAGGGCATCAATCAACGGCTGAACATTATAGCCACCAATCATTGTACCGAGAATCTGTACGGCCTTTTTCTTATCGATTAGCGGTGAACTTTTTGCCCCTGTGGTGATTTCAGCCAAGAAACCAGCTTTAACCTCAGCGGCCGGATCAACACCAGGAGAGATCCGCTGCGTGAACAGGTTCATCAGAAAATCATCTTTACCTGCAGGTGGGTTTTGCAACAGTTCGCAAAGTTCGCTGGTCTGCTCGGGATTCAACGGCAGCGCCGGAATCCCCTGAGCATTCCGTTCTTCTTCATGTTTCAAATACGCATCAATCATCTCTCTCTCCTTCATTATCAGGTTTGCAGTCTTGCTGCAGGATTGTTGCTCTTATTGTGGTTATCAGATTGGAAAAGGCTGGGCCGCTCCCAAAGGCAAAACATTGCATACTGTATACGATCTTTGGCGCACCTGTCAATCATTGCTCAAGCATTTGCTAGTGCCTGCATAGCATCTTTCTGTAAATAATGAAATCCTTCCAAAATCAATCTACCTATGTCTTATTCTGACACAAGAGGAGGCTATACTTTAACTATCTGAGGAACCAGCGACGGGAGGCCCTTTATGTTTGAACTACTCATGTTGACAGCTATCGCTCTGGCAGTTTTCAGTCAGTTTCTACCAGAGGGCAAAGGAGGCTGCGGCGAGCCCGGCACAATCGATCCAGAAGAACCAGATCGGCCTGACTGGCTTGAAAACCGCTGCTATCAGTCCAGCAATTTTCACTGTTCCAAAACGCCCGCGCCCCTGCAAAAAATATCTGCAAGGGCGCGAGTAACAAAGTATAAGTAAAGTTTATTCAACGATATTCAGCAATTCAACCTCAAAGACCAGTGCTGAGTTCCCAGGGATGACCGGAGGTGCCCCCCGCTCACCATAGGCCAGCTTTGGCGGTATGGCCAATTGCCACTTATCGCCAACCTGCATCAGCTGCAGGGCTTCGGTCCAGCCAGGAATAACCCCACTGACCGGAAAGCTGGCCGGCTCGCCACGCTTATAGGAACTGTCAAACTCGGTCCCATCAATCAGGGTGCCGCGATAGTGCACCTCAACCTTTGAATCCTTCTCGGGCGATTCGCCATCGCCACTAGCCAGAACCTTATATTGGAGACCGCTGTCCAGAGTCACGACCCCGTCCTTTTTACCGTTCTCAGCGAGGAAAGCTTCAGCTTTTCCAGCATTTTCTGCAGCTTCGGCGGCCATTTCCGCCAGCTGCTTCATCTGCATTTCCTGCTGATAAGCGGTCAGAATCTGCCCCATCTCTTCTTCGCTGAGCAGTGTGTCCTCGCCCTGAAAAGCAGCCTTCAGGCCAGCTGCAATCTGTTCGGCATCTGCGGTAACTTTCTGATTTTTCATATTGAGGCCGATATTCATGCCAATTGCATAACCCAGCTTTTCTGCTTCATCCTTGAAAGCATCTTCCGCGCTGGCCAGCGTCGATATAGCAAGCAGCAAAATCGACAGAACAGCAATCTTCTTCATAATGAACTCCTTGTAATTATGAAATATAAAAGGAAAAAGGCTCGGCGAATATACACCGAGCCTTTCCGTTTTGCAATCTCTGCCAGACTCTTTTTATTGAGCAGCCAGCATCTCCTTGGTCTTCTCAAAGCCCAAGGCGAAGGCCTTTTTGTTCAGATCAACAAAAGCCTCAGGAACCTTGGCGAGAACAGCTTTTTCGCCCGCTTCGCGTGAAACGACATCGGTCAGAGCGATCATTGCGCCCAGGGCGATAACGTTAGCGACGATCTCACGTCCAATTTCTTCTTTGGCCGTGCGCATGATCGGCAGCTTATAAACCTTAAAGTTGCCTGCCGGAGCATTCGGAGCAAAGTCGCTGTCGAGCAACAGAACACCACCATCCTTGATTCCAGTGGCATACTTGTCGGCAGCTTCCTGGGTCATTGCCAGGCAAGCATCGACCACGGTTGCCTTGGGGTAATCGATTGGACCGTCAGAGATAATAACCTCTGACTTAGAAGCACCACCACGAGCCTCAGGGCCGTAGCTCTGCGACTGCACAGCGTGCTTGCCTTCAATGATTGAAGCGGCTTCCGCGAGGATAATCCCGGCGGTGATCAATCCCTGACCACCAGCACCGGAAAACCGAAGTTCATATCTTTCAGCCATGATTCTAGTCTCCTTAGTGGGGTCAGGCGCCTTTGGCGCGCTCAATAACCTGAGCATACTGTTCGCAATACTCTGGCTTGTCTTCTTTGTAGAGAACTCCGGTCAGAACTTTGCCTTCGAGTTGCTCTGCAGTCATCTTGGCAGCAGCAGCAACCGGAACGGCAATTTCCTTCAGACGCTTCATCATGTCAACGACACTGCGGAACTTATTCCGACGACCGTAGGTGGTTGGGCAGTCGTCAAGAACCTCAATAATCGACATCCCTTTATGCTTGATCCCTTCAGCAATCAGTTTGTCTATCTGAGTAGCGTGGAATGCGGTCGTCCGGGCAACAAAGGTTGCACCGGCACCGATTGCCAGCTTGCTGATGTCGAAAATCGGATCAGGATTGCCGTAAACGGTGGTCGAAGCTTTGTGGCCGGTTGGGGTACAAGGCGAGAACTGCCCCCCGGTCATGCCGTAGATGTAGTTATTGAGGATGACGTAGGTCATGTCGATATTACGCCGACAGGCATGAATGAAGTGGTTACCACCGATGGCAGTACCATCACCGTCACCACCAACACAGATAACATTCATCTCCGGCTTTGCCATCTTTACGCCAGTGGCGAAAGCAGCAGCACGGCCATGAGCTGTGTGTAGTGTGCAGTAGTCCATGTAACCAGGCAGACGACTGGCGCAACCGATACCGGAAACCAGAGCAGTGTTGTTCTTTTCCAAGCCACAGGTATCCATAGCGCGGATCAGGCCCTTCATGGCAATACCATGACCGCAACCGGGGCACCAGATATGTGGCAGTTTGCCGTCACGGATATGCTTTTCGTAATCGTAAGCCATTACATAACCTCCTTCACCTGAGCCATGATCTGGCCAGGGTTGATCGGCTCACCGTCGACGCGGCCAATAAAAGGAACCGAACAAGTTCCCTTGACGACGCGCTCAACTTCAAGATTCATCTGGCCGAGGTTCAGCTCGGCGACAACGATAGCTTTAGCCTGGCTACCCAGCGCAGCAATGCGCTTCTCCGGGAAAGGCCAGAGGGTGATCGGACGGAATAAACCGGCCTTAATACCGTCTTTACGCATTTCGTTGACAGCGTAACGCGCTGAACGTGCAGTCGAACCGTATGCGAAGATGACGACTTCTGCATCATCAGTCATATATTCTTCATTCAGTTCGATATCTGCGACATTGGCGTCAATCTTACGCAGTTGACGACGTTGCTCATCATCAACCAGGCTCGCTTTAGTGGTTGGGAAACCATCAGCAGCCTTGTTCAGACCAGTAACATGGAAACGGTACTCGGAACCAAAGGCAGCCAGCGGCGGAATGTCACCGTTGCTCGGATCGAACGGCTTGTAATCTTCCGGAGCACAGGTTGGTACTTCACGATCGATAACTTCCAGCTCACCCGGTTCGGGGAACTCGATCCGCTCACGCATGTGACCGACGATCTCATCGTACAGCACCTGGACCGGCATGCGATACTTTTCAGCCAGATTGAAAGCGCGAACGGTTTCGCTGAAGATTTCCTGCACGGATGAAGGTACCAGAGCGATAACCGGGTGGTCACCGTGGGTACCCCATTTCGCCTGCTGCACATCGGACTGACCCGGGCCAGTCGGCATACCTGTCGAAGGGCCACCACGCATAACGTTGATAATAACGCAGGGCGTCTCAGCGATGCAGGCATAACCGATCAGTTCCTGCTTCAAGGAAACACCAGGACCTGAGGTTGCGGTCAATGCTTTCTGACCGGCAAGGGAAGCGCCGATAACTGATGCCATCGCAGCAATTTCGTCTTCCATCTGAATAAACTTGCCACCATTTTTGGGAAGTTCTTCTGACATAACTTCCGCAACTTCGGTAGACGGGGTGATAGGGTAACCGCCGAAGAAATTACATCCAGCATAGAGTGCGCCAAAGGCGCAGGCAGTATTCCCCTGTAAAAGAGCTACTTTTTTAGCCACGAACCGACCTCCTATAGCAATCTACAGCTTGTG
>CAMYNR010000049.1 GCA_947259715.1 uncultured Desulfuromonadales bacterium | reverse complement strand
GGCCCGCGACCAGTGGCTGATCTTGGCGCTTATCTGCAGCAGGCCGATATTCTGGCATCCCCGCGCACCCAGGGGAATAACACGCCGATGAAAGTCTATACTTATCTTGATGCTGGCAAAGCGCTTCTGGCAACCGATATACAAAGTCATACCCAGGCGCTGGATGAGCAGGTTGCTTGTCTGGTGGCGCCGACGGCAGACAGCATGGCTGACGGAATTGAAAGGCTGGTATCTGATCTGGAATATCGTCAACGCTTGGGAGAGGCTGGTCATCTGCGGGCGATAGAGCGCCACAGTTGGCAGGTTTACCGGCGATTATTGACAGAGTTTTACCTCAAGCTGTTTCCGTTGGAATTGGGGGCTAAAAAGATGGCATGACATTCCTACAAGGGGGCTGTAATGAAGGTATTGGTGACGGGTGGTACCGGATTTACCGGCAAAGCATTGGTCAGGGCCCTGCTTGATCTGGGGCATGCTGTGACAGCGCTGGACTACAAGGAGGGAATTAAAACTCAGGAGCTGCGGGAGTGGGGCGCAAAGGTTGTTATTGGTACGGTGACCGATCGCGATGTTGTTCGACAATGCATGGCGGGGGTTGAGGTTGTTCAACACCTTGCGGCCGCGTTTCGGGAGTTGAATGTGCCGGAAAGTTACTACGATGAAGTCAATGTCGAAGGCACGCGGATTGTTCTTGAAGAAGCGCAACGGGTCGGAGTGAAGAAATTCGTGTATTGCAGCACCTGCGGTGTGCACGGCAATGTAGAGAATCCTCCCGCAGCTGAAGAAGCCCCGATTAACCCGGCTGATTATTATCAGCGGACCAAGTATCAGGCGGAACCGATTGTTCTTGATTTTCATAAACAGGGAATGCCCTGCACGATCATTCGCCCGGCAGCGATTTACGGGCCGGGAGACCCGGAACGTTTCTGGATGATATTCAAGCGGGTCAAGAAGGGGACATTTCCGATGTTCGGCAACGGCAAGACCCTTTACCATCCGCTCTATATCGACAATCTGGTCGACGCGTTTATTCTGGCGATGGAACCCGGTAAGGGTGATGGCGAAGCCTATCTGATTGCCGATGAGGACTATGTCGAAATCGAGGACCTGGTGCAGCGAGTCGGCAAGGCGATGAACATCAGGGTCAAAATTCTTCATTTTCCGGTTATGCCGATGGTCTTTGCCGGACACGTCTGTGAAAAGGTCTGTAAGCCTTTCGGTATTGTCCCGCCAATTTTCCCCCGGCGGGTCGATTGGTTCCGGCAGAATCGCGCATTCGATATCAGCAAAGCGAAACGGGACCTGGGCTATCAGCCGAAAGTCGGGCTGGACGAAGGGCTGAAAAAGACGGCTGAGTGGTATCAGCGAGAAGGCTATTTATAATATTTCCGCCGAAAGAGATTATTATGTGCGGCTTTGCTGGGATCGTTGGTTCATCCAATTCGGATGTCGTCAAAAAAATGTCTGCCGCGTTGCAGCATCGTGGGCCCGATGAGGAAGGCTACTATTTCGGCGAAGGCGTCACCTTAGGTCATCAGCGCCTGTCGATCATCGATTTGGATGGTGGCCGCCAGCCGATCGCCAACGAAGACGAAAGTTTACAGCTGGTCTGTAATGGAGAAATTTACAACAGCCCGACGTTGCGCGAGGAGCTGGAAGAGAAAGGCCATCGATTTCGTACCAGAACCGACGTTGAGGTCATCCTGCATCTGTACGAGGAGTATGGCCGTGGCTGTATCCCCCGGCTGCGGGGCATGTTTGCCTTTGCTTTGTGGGACATCCGGCAGAGGAAACTGTTGCTGGTTCGCGACCACATGGGGCAGAAGCCGTTATTCTTCTGCCAGGCAGGAGATAATTTTCTGTTTGCCTCTGAAGTCAAGGCGATCCTTGCTTCTGGATTGGTTGAGCCGCAGATGGACCTTGATGCGCTCTGGCATTATGTCTCTTTACGTTTCATTCCGGATCGCTACACCCTGTTCAAAAATATCCAGAAACTTCCTGCCGCAACCAGTGTTGAGTTGCAGAACGGGCAGTTGAATTTTGATCGCTACTGGTGCCCGGACTACCGGCAGAAGCTTCCTGCCAATGAAGAGCAGGTGACCGATCAACTCGATGAGTTGCTCAGAGAGACAGTTGACATGCACCTCCTCAGTGATGTGCAAGTCGGGACTTTTCTTTCCGGCGGCATCGATTCGAGCCTGATGGCGGCGCTTGCGGCATCTTTCTCCGAGAACCGGGTCCCAGCCTTCAGTATTGGCGTTCGGGATGAGCGGTTCAATGAACTGCCCTATGCCAGAATGGTTGCAGACAAGTACAATCTGGATGCCAGAGAACGGATTGTTGCCCCCGATCTGGTCCAGATGGTACCGAAGATGATCTGGCATCTGGATGAACCTTCCGACCCCTTCGGTTTTGGCGTTTACCTGGTTGCTGAGCATGCTGCGGAACAGGTTAAGGTTGTCCTTGGTGGCGATGGCGGCGACGAAAACTTTGCCGGCTATGATCGCTTTTCCGGGCAGCGGCTGGTTGATCATTACTGTGCCCTGCCGGAATGGTTCCGGAAGAAATTCATGTCCCGTGCTATCGGTCTGATTCCGGAGTCGTTCGGCTACAAGAGCTTGGCGCAGAAAGCCTCTTGGGTCAATGATATGTCCTTCTATTCAAGCGGTGAGCGTTATGCACAGAGCATGAGTTTTCTGCGCTTTACGCAGGAAGCAAAAGGGCGCCTGTTTACCTCAGCGGCTCAGCAAAAACTGACTGACGCAGACTCACTTGAGAAAATTCTGAGCCACTTTAATGCAGAAAATGTTGAAGAGCTGGTCGATCGAATGTTGTTTACCGACCTGATGACCCGCATGCCGGATCACCTGCTGTCGATTGTTGACCGGATGACGATGGCGCATTCGTTGGAAGACCGCTCTCCACTTGTCGATTACCGGGTTGTCGAATTTGCTGCGTCCATTCCCTCGGCATTGAAACTCAAGGGACGCAACCTGAAATATATCCTGAAAAAAGTCGCCAGCCGCTACCTGCCGGATGAGTTGATCAACCGGAAGAAACAGGGGTTTTCCTTCCCCATCGGCAGCTGGATGCGTACCGATCTGAAAGTCTTTATCGATAACCTGTTTCAACAGTCCCGTTTCGTTGAGTTGGAGATCTTCTCCGCAGATGAGATTTCACGGATCTGGCAGGAGCATGTTGCCGGCAAGGTGGATCATAATTATCGTTTGTGGATTCTGGTGAATCTGGAACTTTGGTATCGTTTGTATTTCGAAAATGAAACGTCCGAGACCCTGTCGGAATTAATTCAACGACTGTCCATCGAGCCGCAAGGATCGGTCGCCATTATGGAAGCGTAAACCTATGTCGGATTGGTTGAAGAGATGCTGAAAAACCAAAAAGTCCTGGTGACCGGCGCGACCGGATTTACCGGAAACCTTCTAACACAAAAACTCTGTGCACTTGGTGCTGAAGTGCATGCCATCCGCAGAAAAAAGACCATTCCCGAGGCGCTGACTGATCTGCCGATTACCTGGCATGTTGGAGATGTTTTTGACCCGGCCGTTATTGAAAATGCAATGCAAGGAATTCACTACGTCTTTCATGTCGCGGCCGCTTATCGGGAAGCGAAAATTTCCGATGAAACCTACTGGAATGTTCACCTGAAGAGCACTCAACTGCTGGCCGAGGCGGCAACCCGCCAGGAGGGGTTCAGGCGCTTTTTGCACGTGTCGACTGTTGGTGTTCTCGGCCATATAGCGTCTGGACGAGCTGATGAAAACAGCCCTTATAACCCCGGTGATGTTTATCAGGAAAGTAAGGCCGAAGCGGAGAAATGGTTACTTGGATTTGCCGATAAAAATAGTCTTCCGTTTACCGTCATCAGGCCTGCCGCGATCTATGGTCCGGGGGACCGGCGACTGCTGAAATTGTTCAAAATGGCCAAATTGCCTGTTGTTCCTATCCTCGGTTTCGGGGGGGGATTTTATCATTTAGTCCATGTTGAGGACCTGACCGACTTTATGCTTGAGGCCTCTGTACAAGAAACTGCAGCTGGAGAAATAATTATCTGCGGTGCGAAAGAATCCACGCCCATCAAGGAAATCATTAGAATGGTCGCTGATCAACTTAGCAAAAAAACACTCTTTTTGCATTTGCCGGCCTGGCCATTTTTTGCAATTGCCTATCTTTGTGAAGGTCTATGTAAGCCCCTGAACCTGGAACCTTTCATTTATCCGAGAAGGGTCGCTTTTTTTACCAAAGATCGAAAGTTTAATACGGAAAAAATGCGCAGCTTGTTTAATTATCAGGATCGTTACTCCGTCCATAAAGGCATTGAGCAGACTCTGAAATGGTATCAAGAAAAAAAATGGCTATGAATGGTGTTGCCGAAAGTGACCCTCGAACAGCATGGTTGGTTGAGACTCATGCGCATTTACATGACTCTGTAGATCCCTTCGACTTTCTTGATGCGGCACGACTTAATTTTTTAACAGTCGCCGATCAGTTAAAGATGAAATTGCCTCTTTTGGCAATTA
>CAMYNR010000048.1 GCA_947259715.1 uncultured Desulfuromonadales bacterium | reverse complement strand
CAGCGACCGGTCAATACGATTTTCGCGGCTTGTCGGAGCTGACTCTGGGAGTGGATTTACACCTGGAGCAAACCTTCACCGATAACTGGAAGGCGCGGCTTGCCTTCCAAGGCAGCCACGACTTCATCTTCGCCCTCGACAGCTCGGATGGCGCCACGGACGAATACCGTGATGATTTCGAGTATCAGTTCATTCTTCGCGAGGGCTGGCTGGCAGGTCATCTGGCCGACGTTTCGGTAAAGTTCGGGTCCCAGATCATGACCTGGGGAAGCTCGGATACCCTCAGGGTTGTCGATGTCGTCAATCCTCTCGACCTGCGCCGACCTGGGTTGGTCGATATCGCCGAACTCCGCCTGCCGGTGTTCATGACCCGGCTGGATGGCAGGTTCAGCCCCGGGTTCACCTGGACGGCGGCTATTGGGCACGAGTCAAAGGTCGATTGGCTGCCGGCCTGGGGCAGCGACTTTTATCCTTTCGGTTTGATCAAGCTGCCTGAAGACAAGCCGGATACGTCCCTCGAAAACCAGGAGTTTTTTGCCAGGATAGGCTATAGCGGGCACCAGTGGGATCTTTCCCTGCACCTTGCGAAACATTTTGCCAATATGGCCCGTCCTGCCTTTGACGCGAGTCGACCGAATGTTCCGATTTTGCAGCATGACAGAATTTTCACAGCAGGGATGGCCGCGACAACCGTCTGGAAAGACTGGTTGTATAAGGCAGAGCTGGCGTATCATTCCGGCCTCGGTTCGCCGGACAACCCTCGACTACGAGCCTTCGCTGGCTGCTGCCCCAGATAACCTGCAGGAACATGAAGATGAGGTTGCCTTGCGCATTCAGCGGAATTTTTTAAGAAACACCCTCCATGGATCCTTGCTTTTGGTGCGCTGGGATTTTCAGTTTGATGCCTCTGGGTATGATCGCCTGGAGCTTGACTACGATATTAATGATGACTGGAATATCGTGGCAAGCTGGACTCAATACCACCGGGGGGGAAACATCATCTTTGACAGATATGCCAACAACGATAGGCTAAGCTTCAGACTAAGCCGAGCCTTTTGAAGGCAGGGGCCGCTTCCCAGTTCGGCAGGTTGAATCGCCCCTCTCTCTGACCGCTAACAAAACTCTTTTTTCAGGAGGTCTCCATGAGCAGGCCAAGACTCGTCCTTGTCAATCCGCGGCAGGCTTTCACCGGATTTGCATCGAACAGCGTGACCCGTTACCCTCCTTTGGGTCTTGGCTATATTGCCGCTCTGACTCCTCAGCATTGGGATGTGGAGATTCTCGACGAAAATTTTGGCGATGTTTCCGCCGAACCTGCAACCTTGGCAGGTATCACGGTTATGACGCCGCAGGCTCCCCGTGCCTATGAACTGGCACGGCAGTTCCGATCTTTGGGGGTGCCTGTTATCCTGGGGGGAATCCATCCGACCATGGTCCCGGACGAGGCTTTGGCCCACTGCGACGCGGTGGTCGCCGGGGAAGCAGACCTGCTCTGGCCGAAGGTGATTGAGGATTTTGAGAGTGGCAGCCTGCAGCAACTGTATACGTCCTCTGAGCGGGTCAATCTCGAAAAAATCGTCTTTCCCGCTCACGAGAAATTTGACCGAAGGTATCAGTGGGGATCGCTCCTGACGACGAGGGGCTGCCCGATGAGCTGTGAATTCTGTTCGGTCACTTCATTTAATGGCTTAGAGTTCAGGAAACGCCCCATCGAGTCGGTGATCGAGGAAATAGCCAGGATTCCGCAAAAGATGTTATTTTTTGCCGACGATAACATGGCAGGTCACAGCCAGGAGGACATGGCGAGATTTACCGAGTTATGCAAAAAGATGACGGAGCGGCGGCTCGGCAAGAAGTGGATCACGCAAACATCGATCAATATCGCGAAAAACCAAGAGGCATTGCAGGCAGCCAAAGAAGCAGGTTGTATCGCGCTCTTTATCGGTTTCGAGAGTGTCGAGGAACAGGCCCTGTCGGAGATGAATAAACGGGTCAATCTTGACTTCCTCGGGGATGATAGGCTCGTTCACAATATCCACGCACGGGGTATGGCTGTTATCGGCTCGTTCATCGTCGGAACCGACCATGACACCATGACGACCTTTTCGGCCATCAATAATTACATCAAAAAACAGCGCATCGACATTCCAACCCTCTCGTTCATGGTTCCATTCCCGGGGACGCGACTCGAGGAAAAGCTTGCCACGGAGCAGCGCCTTAATTACCGGGAGCTGCCGGAAGACTGGGCCGTGCACAATATCGGCAACCGTGCGATGGTAGATACGCCGCGCTTGCAGCGTCAGGAGCTAAACAAGGAGATGCATCGTCTCACCCGGCGACTTTACTCCTGGCCAAACATTGCACTCAGAGCACTAAGAACCCTGGTATATTCCCGAAGCCTGTTTCTGGCTGGTGCTGTGTTGAAAGGAAACATCTCCTATCGGCGCCGCCACTTCGGGGCATCCTATTTTACCGACGAGAAACTGCGCGTAATTCAGCATAGAGAACCGGTTTCTTCCGACACATAATTGTCGACGAGGTGGACCGGGAAGACCTGTACCGCCGCTGAGGTCTACTTCTGGAAGATCCCAGAGTCCATTGCTCTGCCTGGGGGCTCGAACCACACCAATTTTTTGCTGCTGCCGATCGAAATGCTCCTGGCACAGCTAATGTGTCGCCTTTTCACCTCCGGCTACACCGCTGATGTCATCGCCCGCCAGAGTGTCCTTGACGCAGAGATCAATTTTTTACAGAAACCGCTCTCGATCCACACCCTGGCAAAAAAACTCCACGCAATTTTCAGCTGATATGCTTTTTGGGTATACTTTTTCCTCTTCCGGCGCTGGTTGCACCGCATTTGGCCGAGCAGCCTCTCGCCACTCCGGGCGGAGGGAACGGCAGGAGGGATATTATGGAAGCGCTTGCAAACCTCAAAGGTATTTCCCGCGACCTTGCGGTCGTCGGGGTGGAAATCCTGCTGCTGATCGCGGGATTTGTGCTGACCCTGCTGCTGGTTCGCCTGGTGTTTCGCTGGCTGGGTTCGATTCCGTCGCTGGAAAAGCAACGGGAGCGCCTCGACCGGCTGCGCCGCCTGGTGCGCGGGCTGCTGCTGGGGATGCTGCTGATCTTCTGCCTGGCAGCGGGGGCCTTCAACGGGTATCTGATCTATCAGCAGGTCGATGTCCTGGATTACACCCGTGGCTGGACCGCGAAGATTCCGCCCGATTTCTGGCTACAGCTGGGCCTGGGGGTGGGCAAAATCCTTGTCCTGACGCTCGCGGCCTGGTTCGTCCTGCGCTGGCTGCGGCGCCTGCTGAATGCCCTGAAGGAGCGGGCCAAGGCCTTTGAGCAGATCCAGGCCAACGACGAGAGCATCGAGGCCTTCTTCAACGCATTGGGAAAGATTCTGGCTAATGTCACCTGGCTCGGGGTTTTCATCCTTTCGGCCGGATTTCTACGGTTGCCCGCCGAGGTCTCCGGCTACCTCTGGATCATCCTCAGGATCTATCTCATCATCGCCATCGGTCTTCTGGTCGTCAAAACCGTGGCGGCGATCGTCGACAGCCTGGACGCCCTGAGCAAAAAATACTGGTACCGGGAAAACTACCTGGGGTGGTACGAACGCCTGAGCGGCCTGATCCCCCTGCTGCGGCGCTGCCTGGAGTATGTCATCTACGCGTTTGTCGCCACCGGGGTGCTGCTGCAGGTCGAATTCATCGCCCATTTCGCCAACTTCGGTCCCCGGGTTGTGCAGGCCATCGGCATCTTCTTCCTGGCCAAGGTGGTGGTGGCGATCACCAACCTGCTGGTGGATAAAGCCTTCGGCACCCAGGAGGAGCTGGACGAGGCGGAACGCAAGCGGCGGCTGACCATGAATCCGATCTTTAAAAGCCTGCTGGAGTATTCGGTCTATTTTGTCGCCTTCGTCCTGATGCTCAAGACCTTCAACCTCAACCCCCTGCCGATCCTGGCCGGGGCCGGGATTGTCGGGGTGGTCATCGGCCTGGGGGCCCAGCCGCTGATCAATGATATCGTCTCCGGCTTCTTCGTGCTGTTCGAGAATCTGTTCCTGGTTGGCGACTATATCGAAACCGGCCCGGCGCGGGGCGTGGTCGAGGCCATCCAAATCCGCACCACCCGCATTCGCGACCCGGACGGGCAGGTACACATCCTGCGCAACGGCCAGCTCGGCTCGGTGGTCAACTACTCCAAGGGCTACACCAATGCCGTGGTCGAGGTGGGGGTCGCCTACGAATCGGATCTGGTTCACGTTTTCCGGGTGCTTACCGACACTGGCCAGAAGCTCAAGGAGCTGAACGAATTCGCCCTCGAGCCCTCCAGGGTGGCGGGCCTGAAGAATTTTGGCGAATCCGAACTGCTGATTCGCATCGTTACCCGGGTCCAGCCAGGGCATCACCGGGATGTCGCCTTCATGATGCGCAAGATGATCAAGGAGGCCTTCGATCGCGAGGGGATCGAGATCCCCTTCGCCCGGCGGGTGTTGATTTTTCACAACGAGGCGCCCGGTGGCGGCCTGCCGGCAGACCCGCTGGCTCCCGGTGCCGAGGCGGGCGGTTTGGCCGATCAGGGAGGCCCCTCATGATCAAGCTGTTCGTGATCAACCAGGTTTGGCCCTGAGCGCCGGGTGGCTGCCCGGTGCGCACCCGGTTGACCATGACTGTGATCGAGCAGGGATCCCTCAGGTCCAGCAACTGAGGGATTACCCCCCATCGGGCATGACAATTTTTTTACATCCTTTTTACCCCCCTTTGACGACTGCGGTTCGGGGGTATGCTCCAATGGCACCAGGTGAAGCGAGTCTTTATTTCAACCCGGGTCATCCAAGGAGGTACCCCATGAAACCAAGAGCCCGCTCCATTGTGTTGCTCATCCTGGCGCTGTTCCTGGCCGTTCCGGCGCAGGCCGCATCCCTTTTGGTGCGCTGCGGCCTGGAACTGAGCCAGCTTATCTCTTCGGTTTTGAACCCCTAGCAGGGCCTATCGGTCGGAGCTGTCAGGCGCCTTGAAAATGCTCCAAAACCCTGGACGATGGTCCGACCTCCTCCCATGGCAGCGCTTACCTTGCAGTACAACCCTGTCCCGATTCTTGATCGTTTTAATCAATTTACGCTTGACGAAAATTTATTTTCTTTGTTAAGATTTTTTTAATTCTTGTCGAATGGTAAGGAAAGCTATAACGCGACTCTTTATCTCTTCCCCTGGTGCGGAAGGGGTTGGAGCCTGCTGGTCTCTTTACCACAAAAACAGAGCAAACTGCTCACAC
>CAMYNR010000047.1 GCA_947259715.1 uncultured Desulfuromonadales bacterium | reverse complement strand
CGGCAAGGGGCTTGCCTGTTATTTCGAGCAGTCCTTTCTCATTCACGAGGCTCTGCTTGAGCGTGAAATGGCGAGCGTAAACCTCTTGAGCATCTTTTACCCCTTTGAACTGCTGCGCAACCTCATCAATTGAGATTCCGATGGCCGAGTATTTCTTCTCGATGGGCGCTAAATCCGGCAAACCCTGTATTTTTTTTTCGAGTTCCGCTAACCGAGTGGCCAATTTTGCTGACAGGGGGATGATCTCGGACAGGTTCGGTTCCTCGGCGGTTTGTTCTATGGGGGCGGAAGGAGGTTGACTTTCCGGGCCCTGCTGGGCAGCCCACAGATCCCGGCACAGCAGAGAGAACGCTATCAGCATCAATAAGCCAAGGATTCTTATTGCTGAAAATCTCATAAACAAACTCCTGCAAGGAATAATCTGTAGCCAGTTGCGGTCGCTCCCCGCCATTCATCCGGCCGTTTGGCGATCTGCTCCGATTTGACCGTTGCCTCTTCGGCAGCTTTCACAGCAGCCTTTTCCACCGCTTTTTCGACGGCCTTCTCGGTCACCTGTGCGGCGGCTTTTCCGGTCGCCTTCTCGACGGCCTTCTCTACAGCCTTTTCTACAACTTTCTCCGCGGCTCTCTCGGCAACGTCTTCGCTTGCCTGATCAGTCACTTTTTGGACAGCCTTTTCCGCGGTCTCTCGGCCGCCTGCTCGACTGCCTCAGCTGTCGTCAGTCCAGCCGCATTACCATCGGTCGGCACCGCAGACGGCTCCATCACTTTACCGGTCGTATCACCTGAGCCTTCATCGGCCGCATGAACGATCACCGGCAGACACCAGAGCCCCCAGACAACCAAAAAATAAATCAAGTTCCTGATGAATACTGCTTTCATTCTTCTATTTTCATTGTTCGACATCATAGAAATCCTTTCCGAGCACCAGGCCCGAAAAAAATCTAGATACGTTCATTTTGTCGAATAAACTGTGCTGTGCTTCAAACGTTCAACCTCCTTCTGACCGATTGTCAGCCCCCACATAGATATTCTGTTTCTTTTTTCCATCTTTTATTTTCCTTGTTGCGAGCCTGTCATGAGCTACTTAATTGCTTAGAGAAGAAACAGTCAGACTTTCTATCAATATCCGGCGCACCTCATCGATAGCCAGCGGGTTCAACTGGCTGGAATGGTCGCTGTGGACAATCAGTTCCGACGCCATGCCGCCAAGGTGGGCGCTGCTGTATTCAACGACGCCGTCATTGCCGAGCTTCGGGTCACCATCAGTCTTGACCGCGATGATCGAATGTCCCCTCACCCCGGGTGCCAGCGGGATCTCCGCCAGGGCCTTGAGCAGCGGATTGCCCGGCGACATGCCGTCGGCACTGGTGAAGAAGGTCTTTGTCCCTCCCATCAGTTTTTTTACGTCATCGGTCATATAGTCATAATACTCCAGGGAGTTCTTGACCATAGTGGCCGGCAGTTTGACCAACCACCGGACCAGGCCCCTGTTCCACGATTTGCTCTGAAAGCTCCCCCGGTGAGGGGTGCTGAGGAAGATGACCCCCTTTACGAAGGGGAGTGGCTTAAGGACAAGCAGACGACGTACCCTGGCCTTGCTCTCTTCGGGCATCTCCAGCGCCTCAAGGTCCTTTCCGGTCAGCGCGCGCACCAGGTTTTCACCGGTATCAACCACAGTCAACTTGGTCAACAGGCCCCCCTGGCTGTGGCCGACCACCACCATCTGCTGCAGGGCCGGATCTTTTTGTTGTGGGTCGAGGGTCGCCACCTTGTTGCGTAGTGCGTCCTGCAGTTCGGCTGCGGAGCTGACAACAATCTTGTTGCTGCTGTAGACGAAGTACCAGAACTGGTATTTCTCCCTGATCAGCGGATCAAAACGCAAGGTGTTGAACATCTCCACCCACCAGACCGGGTTGCTGGCCGTGCCATGGACGAAGACGACCGGGACCTTTCCGGGACGATAGGGCTCCGTCATGTAGAGGCCATCGGGGATTTTATTCGGTTCTCTGCCCAGAAAGGACATCAAGCCGAGATCAAATAATTTAGAGCCTTCAAGCATGTAGGCCATTGGAGCGGTAAGGTCACTTTCAAGTGGTACCGCAGTTCCATCCTTCGTATATACGGTGCTGGTATCCTGCGTCGAGTAAATCTCCAGGGCAGCGCGGGCCGTACCGGCGCTCAGAGCTGCCAGACCACCCTCAACTCTAAGTATGGCGGTCACCGCCGCCGCCTGCCCGCCAGCTATCCGCTTGCCGGAATTTTTGCGGATGGCGATCAGCGGAAGGCCGATACCCGCCGTCCGGTTGCGCACATATACGCCGCGAACCGCATACTGGTTAGCCGGCAGAAATTTCTCGAACTCCTCCATTTCCCAGGGGAACTGAGAGGTATCAAGAGCGATGGAAATGCTGCCGGTCGGAAGTTTTCGCTCAGCCGATTTCAGGACCAGACCCTCGGTATCACCGGTTGCAAAAGCTTGCCACAGGCCGAAATTGTATATATCAACAGCGGTGCTGGCACGGGGGTCAAATATGCTCAGAAGTTGTTTGGAGCGCTCTCCTTGGACAAAATAAGAAGAATAGAGTGCCGAAAGCAGAAAATAGTCGGGGGCCAGTTGCTGTTTTTTTTTCTGGTAGCTGTCAATCAGTTGGCTGCCGTAAAGGTAGGAACACTCTGCAAGTGTGTAGAGGATATCCCCTCGGTCATCATGGAGTGCCTTTTCATGAAGAGCCGCGATAGCCGCCTCCGGCTCTTTTTCAAATTGTTTCAGCAGGTCATAGCGGTTGAGCACGAACTTGGACGGATCACTGAGCACTCCCGGATTCAATGGGTTGGCATAGACGCCCTGATATGATTCACGCGGAGAGACTTTGTTGACTCCGACCGGAGTGGCGGCGCAGCCGGCAAGAAAGACCAGATAAACCAGCAGCACGGCACCTGCGCTAAAACGGATCATTCGCGGCATCATTACTTCATCTCCGTTCCGGGAAGTCCCACTCGAATCAACTGCGAGAAGGTCGGGGCCTTGTCAGCAGCCTGGGCTTTGGGGTTGATGTAGCTCCGCTTTTTCAGTTCTGCGAACGGCAAGCTAGTATCAATCGTCTTCCTCTCATAGAGCATTTCGTCGATGTAGCCGTTGACGACCAACCTCCAGTCAAGCCGGGCATCAGGGTTGTAGGGCATGGTATGCCGACGGATACTGGTAGTGCAGTTTCCGGTCAGGGCGTTGTACCACTCGGGGTGGTCTTTGAGCCGGTTGACCTCCCCCAGGTAACTGAGAAACACCTTGCGGGCAACCTCCGGGCTGGCATTCAGCCGGTAGAGGTAGACATCCTCGCCCTTGCCTTGCTCGCGGTAGTTTGTCCGCAGGCGGATCAGGTCGCGTTCATCAGCCACGACATAGATGAGCTCGTACTGGCGAAAAAACCCTTTGGTGGTGGAATAATCCTCCCCTTTTTCCTTGCGGGTCTCAATGGAGAAACAGACGCTGCCTTGGCCCTCGAAATCAAAGCTCATCATGGTATGGGCTATATTCGGGGAGCCCCAATAGACCAGGAAGAAGTCGACCCCCTTCAATTTGGACAGATCAAAGGTTTTGTCGTAGTGATGGACGGTAAAGTCAGTCTCGGTGCGGTAATCGTTATTGCGGATGTTGTGGATCGTGATCTTGTTTCCGGCAATATCGGCCCAGGCAAGAGTCGCCAGATCGGCTTGCCAATCCCGGTTATTGCTCGGCGGCATAAGCAGCCACCAGGTGAGCACCAGGGCAAACGCTGCCAAAAATCCGAGTCGTGTCCGTCTGGTACTGAACTTGCCGACCAGAACCAACAGGCTGCCCATAGCAAAAACGCCGGCACCCCACGGCCGGATAAGAACAGGCAGGTTTGAATAGAAAATGGCAACTGTAGCCCATCCAGCCATCGCCAGCAGGCAAATGCGCATAAGAGCTTTTCCCAAACCATTTACCAAACGTTTCATAATTATAAGTATATAAAAACCTAAGGAGTTTCTATCACCCGATGCGGGGGATAAATGGGGGAAGTATGGCTATAGATAAGATTTATTTCCGTACTCCCCGGTCACAATTGTTGGTCAGGGGGCACGGACGGATCAGGCAGCCGAACTGAACGAACGCTTAACCCCGATGAACTTAAAGTTAATTGTAGATCCTTTTCCAGATGCCCGTGAGTTGAAGGTCTGCCACGGTTCATTTCGGAAACAGGAACGTTACCTGGAATCGTGTTAAAGACAAAAAATGGCTGCAGGAACGTCGCATTGACTCCTTTCCCTACTTCAAGTTCATCTCATTTATAAGGAATTGCCTGATCTAAAACGCTAAACGTCCTCGCAGGCCGAAGACCCAGGTCGTATCTTCATTCGGATTAAGGGCTGGGTTGATCAGCAATTGCACGTCCGGGGTGATGGAGAGTTCCTTCAGCACCTGAATCCGGAAATAAGCTTCCATACTGTATTGATCGTCCAGACCTGAGCCGAACAGCTCATCGTTGGGTTGCCCCCAGTTGGCGCCGAACCCAAGCTGGTGACCGACACCG
>CAMYNR010000046.1 GCA_947259715.1 uncultured Desulfuromonadales bacterium | reverse complement strand
CGGCGAACCGGCCTGCCCCGAAGAGCTCGACCGGCACCGGGTCCTCGGCTTTACCCAGCCCGCACGGCTCAACCAGTGGCCCCTCAGGTCGAGCCGGGGCGAGCTGTGGGCGACCCGCCCCTGCCTGAAGGCCTCCAGCGGCGAGACCCTGAGGCGGCTGGCCCTGCAGGGGGAGGGGATCGTCTGCCTGTCGGATTTCCAGACCCATGAGGACCGCAAAGCGGGCCGGCTGGTACAGATCCTGGCAGAGCACACCCTGACCGTGTGGAATCCGGTGCATGCCGTCTACTACCGCCACACCACCCTGGCCCCGCGCATCCGGGTTTTTATCGACTTTCTCGCTGCAAAGCTCCAGGGGCCGGAGGGGCCGCTGAGCGCGCCGGTTGAATCGATCGAATAGGTGCGCGCAGCCTCCTCTCGCGTCTTAATCGCGCGAAGAAATACTTCGCATCAGGGGCTTATGAAGGGCCTGGATGCTTTCCTTCCTTCAAAAAGGGAAACAGCCGGTCAGTGAAGCGGAGCCTGCTCAACGCCCTGTAGCAGATAGTCGGCATCATCGGGACCGATCGTCTGCAAGTCGATACGGCCGGGCACTTCCGGTAAAAGGACCCGGTTGCTGTAATTGCCTCTGCGGACCAGCTGCTCTGGAATACCGTGTTTCCAGGTGTGCCCGTTGCCGGCCAGGACGATAAGGGTACTCTTGGGGTGTTTGTCCAGATAGCTCTGAAGTGTTTTTGCCATGCTTGCATCCCAGAGCATTTGTGCCTCACAGAAATTTTTAAAAGCGACTCCGTTTTCGCCATGTCCACCCAGGGCGCGGCGAATGAAGTCCTGGTACTCAGGGCTGACATCGCAGGCCACCAGGGGCAGCTCTTTTCGCTGTTCTTCGGACAGGGATACAAACCCTTTTCGCGCCACCTGGTTGACGATCTCGCGCGAAATGTTCAACCCCACCATGGGAATCTTTTCCTCCCGGGCATACAGGAAAATCTCCCGATACATGTTCCACCTGTTCCAATGTTGGTTGAAAATGATGGAGAAGTCGGCCTCGTCGATTTTTTCATGAATCCATTGATTTAACTCTGCCTGTCCGTCCTGACGGAACATCTCCAGGCCAATAATGATTTCAGCTCCCGATTCGTGTAAATTTTTAATCAACTGAAGCTGAGCTTCGTGGTGAGCCTGTTGGTCATGGACCTCACCAATAAAAACCGTCCGGACCTGTTTTAATTCCCCAATGATTTGTTCGAGAGAGGCCACCTCCTGCTTGTTCAGGTCATAAGTATGGCTGAAAGCAGGCGGCGTTAGGTTCAGGCTCAATGCCAGTATACATAGAATCTGGAGGGTGTTTTTCATGGCTTACTCCTGTTGTGCTATGCGCTGCTGACCTGCAGCGTTTCTCAAACCGTATTTCCTCTCAGCGTTTTTTGATCAATGTCATTGCCGCGGCAAACAGGCAGGCGCCGGAGAGATACGGCGCCCACTCCAGCTGCAGCTGTTGAAAATAGAAGGCCAGAGCCAGAAAGAAGATCAGCCAGCCAAGGGATCTCAGGTGCCTGCCGACCCGCTCCAGCAAAAATTGCCGATCTGCCGCCGCCATCCGCACCACCAGGTCACCCTGCTCCGCCAGTTCAACCACTTTACGCGCCTTTGTCGCCGTCAGCGGCAATAGCAGGAATTCCTGCCGCAACTTTGTCAGCGCCAAGCCGTCTTCTCCCAGGGCGCGAGGCAGGTTGCGTTGCAGTATCGGCAGAATATCCTTGATGCCGTTGAAGTTCTCGATGTACTGGGTGCCAAGCCCTTCGATCAGCGAACTGACCCTCATCACATAGATGACATCCTGCGGCAATTTGAACGGCTGGTCGTGCAGCACGTCGAGGATGCCGAAGGCCAGTTCCTGCATGCTGGAGGCATCAAGATGGTCGCTATCGAAGATTTCGAACAGGCTTTCGGCAACGCTGCCCAGAGCTCGAAAATCGGAATCTTCGGTAAGAATGCCCATCTTTCGGGTGGCGCTGACCAGCAGCTCAAAATCCCGTTCGTATGCCGCCTTGACAGCATAAATCATCGCCTGACGCATGCTCTGCGGAATCCGGCTGACCATGCCGAAATCGAGCAGGATCAGTTCACCGGTCGGGCTGACCAACAGGTTGCCGGGGTGGGGGTCGGCGTGGAAGAGACCTTTGATCAGCATCTGTTCGGTGTAAAAGAGCACCAGTTTCTGCATCAAGTCGGAGAAAGAGACGTCGAGCTGCGCTATCGCCTGGACGTCGTCGATGGTCGGAGCTGTAGTCTTTGTAAGGGACCGGAAAGCGGATCCCCGACCCTGCATAAACCTGGCTGAAATGTTCCAGATTGGCCAGCTCCTGCAGCATGCTGACTTCCTGCAGGATCACGCGGGTAAAGGCCTGCAGCACCGATTCGATGGAGTGGCGGGTCTGGTCGGTAAACAGCGGACGGAAGAGTCTCATGAACAGGTTCAGCAACAGGATGTCGATGCGAACTTTCAACTGAATGTTTTCCCGCAGCAGCTTAACGGCCACGGTCTGGCGGGTGGCTTTCAGTCTCGCCTTGTGAACCTGGCCGATAGAGGCGCTGGCCAGCGGCTGCTGATCAAACCAGTCGAAAACGTCCGGATCGGAAAAGGCACGCCGGAAGACTCTCAGGCGGTTTTTCTCGCTCATCGCCGGCATCCGGTCGTGCAGCTGCCGCAACTCCAGCAGGTAGTCCGGGTCAAAAAAATCGGCCCGGGTAGCCAGAACTTGTGCAAGCTTAAGAAAACTGGCGCCGAGAGAGCGGATGTTGTCGACCAGGGCCTCAGGTGACAGCGGTCTCCAAATCAGCCAGCGTCGCCGCCGCCGGAACAGCAGAAAAACCGTGACCAGAAAACGGAATATTGCGTAACTGCGCTGCGGTCGGCAGTAGTATAAGGCGATGAACAGGCGGCGGGTCACGTCACTTGTCCAGATCGCGTTTCAGCTGTTCCAGATCATCCCTGGTTGCCAGGTTCAACTCGCCGACCACCTCTTTGAGGATTTCTTTGAACATGCCCTTGAACTGATCTTTTTCCTGCTCGCCGCGCTGGGCCATCTCGTCGAAAAATGCCCGTGCATTCTCTTCGCTCTTTTCCTGCCAGGCCTTGATCTCCTCGTTGCTGGTTTCCAGTTTTTCTTTGACGGCCAATGCCCCACCGAGAACAGCGTAAAACAGTTGCTCCAGCTTCTTATCCATGGATAGCCTCCATTTGCTGAATTTTTACTCTTGAAAACCTTTTCTTTTTATATATTATTCATATGAATACCAATTTGTCTAGGACAAGAAATGACGATTCAGCAACTCAGTCAGGAAGTCGGTATCGGAGTGGATACCCTGCGTATCTGGGAGAGGCGTTACGGCTTTCCTGCTCCCGGTCGGGACTCTCGCGGCCACCGTCGCTATTCGAAACAACAGGTCGAAGAATTACGTATCGTTGCAAAGTTGCAGAGTCTTGGTCTTCGGCCGGGGAAGATTTTTTCCTTAGGTGCTGCCGAACGACGGGAACTGCTGTTTGAACGGATGGATCAGGCACTGGCGGAAAGCCATGAGTACCAGAGCCTGACCACGGATCTGAAGCCAGATGAAATCGAGCGGATGCTGAGCGATCAAATTCAGGCGCAGGGGCTGTCCAATTTTATTTATCAATGGGCTCTGCCTTTGATTCATCAGCTTGATCGGGGCTGGACGGACGGCAGCATCAGCATTGCACGTGAGCACCTGATCTCTGACTGCCTGGAACAGGTTCTGAAGGAACAGTTGAAAGCCGGGCATTCAGCAAAGCCGCAGGCCCAGATTCTCTTTTTGACTCTGAGTGGCGAACGTCACAAACTCGGGTTGTTGATGGCGGCTGCCTTATTCCACGAACAAGGGGGCGCCTGCACTCTGTTAAATGAAGAATTGCCGCCGTCGGAAATTCCACAACTGGCCAACGAGTTGAACGTCGATGCAGTCGCCCTTTCTTTCAGTGTTCACTATTCGACCAGGAAGGCGAAAAGAGACCTGGCCAGCTTAAGAAACACCCTGGATAAGAACATAAAACTGATTGCCGGGGGACATGCGGTGAGACAGGGGGTGAGTATGCAGAACCTGATTATCTGCCGAGAACTGGGGCAGATACCCGGACTTTTTAAGAAATATTTTGACCAGAAAAACTGAAGTTTTCGCCGTGTCGAAGGGGCAGCCCTGGCAAGGTTGAGATTTTCTCCGACACCCCAAAGTCAACCAGGTTTTGCCGTGATAGAGATTGTAGCCCGTCATTTTGGGGTTAAGCTTACGATAGCCGTACACAATTCCAAGGGAGACCACCATGCAATTAAACCAATATTTTGCTCAGGCCAGCGGCGTCGGTGTGCTGTCGACAGCGGACCGCAAAGGCAAAGTCGATGCAGCGATCTACGCCAAACCTCATGTCATGGATGACGGGACCCTGGCTTTTATCATGCGGGATCGCCTCACTCACCATAATGTCCAGGAAAACCCGTATGCTTCCTACCTGTTCATTGAACAGGGGAGTGGCTACAAAGGCGTCCGGATTTTCCTCAAGAAGGTCAAGGAAGACACCGATGCCGAGCTGATAGGCAAAATGACCCGGCGCTGCCTGAGCCCGGAGGAAGATGCGGCCGCCGGACCAAAATTCCTGGTCTATTTCGAAATTGAAAAAGTCCTCGATCTCATTGGCAGCGGCAATCCGGATATAACTCTTGCTTGAACCGCTGATTCCAGTTCGAAATGGCCTCCCCAACTATCAGGAGGTACTGAAGTTCATGAATAGGGTGTCAAATGCCATTCTCTTCGGGTTAGCGATCCTTCTGACAGGAGATGTGTCATTGGCCTATGAAGAGCCACGCTACACGGTGCTGAAAACATACGAAACGTTTGAATTGAGGCAATACGATTCTTATCTGGTGGCCGAGACTCAGGTTGCAGGCGATTTTGACGAGGTTGGCGGTCAGGCCTTCCGCAGGCTGTTCGGTTTTATCAGTGAGGACAACCGTCCTCAGGGAAAAATTGCGATGACCGTTCCGGTGATTCAGCAGCCCGTTCCCACACCCGAGAGGAGTTCTACGACGATTCCGTTGTCCGAGGCAGGCCCGGAGCAAAGGGTTCAACAGAACAGGTATCGGTTTGCGTTTTTCATGCCCTCCGAATACGCCTTGAACGATTTGCCCAAACCTGTCGACGGAACCGTCCAGATCAGAAGCGTCCCCTCCCGGGTGATGGCCGCACGGCGCTACTCGGGGACCTGGAGCGAAAAACGCTACCGAAAAAACGAGAAGATGTTGCTGGAGGCCCTCCGGCAGGCAGGCCTGAAAACCCTCGGGCCGCCGATATTCGCCCGCTACAATGCGCCTTTCAGTCTCTGGTTTCTGCGCCGCAACGAGGTCCTGATCGAGGTGGAGGCCCCCTGATCACATATGCATGTTGTCAAACATATCGATGCACCGGTTGAGACCGTCTGGACGATCCTTATCGATACCCAGCTGTGGCCGGTCTGGGGTCCTACGGTTGCTGCGGTCGATTGTCCGCAGCGGTGGATCTCCAGCGGAGTGAAAGGGCGGGTGAAAACAGCCCTGGGATTCTGGCTTCCGTTTGAAATCACCGCGTTCGAGGAGCCGGTCTACTGGCACTGGAAGGTCGGGGGCATTCCGGCGACCGGCCATCGGCTGATAAAGGTGAGCCCTCACAGCTGTCAGCTCATCTTCGAGATCCCTTTCAATGCATTTCCCTATGCCATCATCTGTCGCCGGGCAGCAGAGAATATCGCCCGTCTCGCTGCCAAATACACTTAACGTTTGACCAACGGCCGGATCGAACTGAAGCCGCCGTCGACGGCGATGATCTGACCGGTGATCCACTCGGCTTCGCGGGAAAGGAGCCAGCAGATCATCCCGGCGGCATCTTCAGCCCGGCCGTAACGGCCTAGGGGATACTGGGCCGCGAGCTGCTGTTCGGCTTTTTCGCCGGCGAAGAAACCCTCGGTTGCCGAGGTTCGCATCAGGCCCGGTGCAATCGCGTTGACTCGAATGCCGCGCCCGGCATAGGTGGCGGCCACACTCCGGACCAGGCCTTCAACCCCTGCCTTTGCCGCGGCCACCGCGGCATGGTTGCTGATGCCGATGCGTGCAGCAATCGAACTGATCAGGACCGCGCACCCTGAAGCCTTGGTGTTTATCAGCCTCTGGACGAACCCCTGCAGGGTGTAGAACGCGCTGTCCAGGTTGTTTTGCAGGCAGGTGCGGTATTGCTCCGGGGAGGTGCGGTGCAGCGGGCGGATCATTACGCTTCCCGCGCAGTGGGCCAGAAGCGAAGCCGGTTCACCGTAATGGGCCTCGATGGCTTGAAAAAGATTTTCGACCTCTTGGGCTCGGGCCAGATCCGCGACGACTTTCAACCCATCGGGCAAGGGGTTTTCAGCAAGCTTCTGCTCATCGCGGCCGGTCAGCACCAGACGGCAGCCGGATTCGGCCAGCCTCCGGGCAACGTTTCCGCCGAGGGTTCCGCTGCTCCCGGTGATCAGGGCGATCTCTGACATGGATAGACGTCCTCTCTTGTCGCGACCAAGGTGTTGGTTTTCTCTGCCAGGGCGGTTTTTTTTTGCGCCTGTGAACATTCCACTTTCAACCGTAACACAGGCTCGGTATCCAGCAACCGTCCCGCGGCGGCAACGGCCCGCGTCTTGCCGCAACACTGTGATAAACTTATCAGACAGATCCGAAGTGAGCATCCGGGACCCTGCAAGAGGTGGTCGCCTGGATCGGAAGTCTTGGTTTCGGAGGTTATCCATGAGCCAGACGAGGCGGGAGAAGGAACGAGCCATCCAAAGAGCG